>CAJAHC010000066.1 GCA_903939355.1 uncultured Methylococcaceae bacterium
CATCCTGATAGCCTTCAGCTACAGCGGTGAAACCGAGGAGCTCCTCGCAATACTTCCTTCAGCAAAACTCCTTGACATTCCGCCACGAAGCTCATTACAGCTCTTCCAAATTGAACTATATAATTGTGATTTTTTAATTGCCATATTTGTTTATTTTTGTATTTTCTTTTCTTTAAGATTACACCTTTTTACCATCAACTTCAATAGATTTAGACATAATGATTTAGACATAAACCAACCAAACAAAAAAGCTACATTATTTTAATAATGTAGCGGGTCTGTCTCAATTAGGGAATTTCTAACTGTATTAAGGGAATTGCCAATCAATTCTTAATTAAATTTATCCAATCTGTCTGTGTGTATGCAGACAATGCTCTGCTAACAGAGCAAATATTACAACAAGGTCTGTCTAAATTAGGAAATCTCTCCCTACACATAGAGAATCAATGCTTAATGCACCTATTGAGACAAGTTGAAATTGCAATAATATTTTGGATTCGTCTAAGGGTTTTGATTTTGTACTGCTTCCATCAATTCTTTAGCATTTTCTATAACATTATTAAGCCCAGCCTGCTGGCAGAGTTTTAGAAATCTTACATATCGCTGAGTATATCGTCCCATATAAAATATGCGGTTTAATGTGATTTGCTTATTGATCAATTTAAGCTTTCTATTAGTTACGTATAACAATCGACCATGTATTGAATTACGATTTATCATACTAAGCTCATAATTTAGACCATAACAAGACCTGCATCTTAATTTTGTTTTACCATCTGGCATAAAAAGCCTACATGCCTGCCTACCACAATCACATACAAAATAGTGCCTTGTACCAAAACTAAGTTCTTGTTCTGATATTTTAATTTTCTGGGGCTCACTACCATTAAATGAAATCATAAGATATTCCATATCATCCCCACTATCAAACCAATAATTACAGGTCTTTATATTATTATCATAACCAATATTAGCAATCCCTGAAACATCTCCACCATTTTTCTTGTACCTCAAAAGGTCTTCTTTAATGAAGTTAATATTTAAATTTGGACAACCTTCCACTAATTTAAATGTATCCATAAATTTATAAGTTCTGGTGCCACAAAAAATAATGATTTTAGTGGCAGATGACCAGAAATACCATTTTCTATATTAAAACGATTCCTGATATACAGGTCTGGGCTAAAAAGGCCTATTGCAAGGTGTAGTAGCCATACTGTTTCTGACATTTCTGACAAACTGAGCGTAACTCTTCGGAATTAGCCATTCCTTGTTTAACTTGCATACACCAGATATGGTCATAACAAAACTTTTGCTGACATTGAAAACACTTGGCCATTGGATTTCTGTAGCTCCTCTTGCTGTGGCATTCAGAGCAAATGCTCCTTGGTAATTTTTTTAACTTGTCTTTTATCGTTTGATCCATGGATTTATTTTACATTAGTATTCGTCTTTTTTAATTTTTACTACTTGCTTGGTGCTTAGTATGCTTAGTTTTTTACCAATAACCAAGGAGTGGG
>CAJAHC010000067.1 GCA_903939355.1 uncultured Methylococcaceae bacterium
CCTATTGGCTTTCCTAAAAAATGGGGTGACCTGAGTTATGGCATTTTCTTGTATGGCTGGCCGGTTCAGCAAGTGTGCGCTCATTACCTGCGGTTACATGAGTTTTGGCAACAGTTTTTAGCACCCCTCATACTAGTTTTGCCGATAGCATTTTTATCTTGGCACATTTTTGAAAAACCAGCCTTAAGATTAAAAATGAAATTATTCAAGTATATTTGACTTAAGGTTTTTCAAAACTGCGTATTAGTGGTTTAAGGATTCTAAATGCTCAAAAAATTTTTGCATAGTATGGATACATAGGATGAGACTTGCCAATGTAATTAAGATGAAGTTATTTTTATAATTTATAACTTTAAGCTAATGACTAATCATAGCTTGCTCTAACCATCTTTTTTGTTTGGTAGGGATTAAATATAGCAAGTCTTGATTGCGTTCGGATATACCCATATTTAAAACTTCCTTTTCAAGATTTATAAACAATCAGACCAAATAAGAAGACAGCTCGGATATCGGTGCTATTTTGGGTTTTTTTAAATACTGCCTTGCTCTAGATTTCTGGCTTGAGAAAACTGGACTAATATTTAATAAGGTAGATAACCTGCCTATTCGCTTTGGGTCTTTTACTGAAAGCTTTGTTGCATCTAAATACGCCACTCAAACAGGCTTTGCATTAGCCCATAATGTATTAGGTTACAGACCTCCAGCACCCCAAACCCAAGTACCCCTAATAATACAAAATCAACCCATGTTGCTGCAATGATTTACTATAAAAAAACTCTCTTTGGTTGTGGACCTAAATTGACAGCAGTTCAAACCTATGTTGCTGCAATGATTTACTATAGAAAAACTCTCTTTGGCTGTGGACCTAAATTGACAGCAGTTCAGCAGAATTACAGGCTTGGATTGATTTGCAAGTGATGACTCCTAAACAAACGCTTTTAACCTTGTTAAGACTAGCAAGAGCAAATAATTTAGACCCCTTAAAAGAAGAGGTGGCTCTTGCCTTATATGAGGATAGTCATTGGCAGGCTTATATTACTGTGGAAGGCTATAGCAAGATTCTGAATAGCAATCCAGCATTTGATGGGATTAGTTTTACTGAATCGCTCGAAAAAACCAATGGAATCCCCATTTGGATGGAATGCACGATTTATCGAAAAGATCGAAGTCTACCGATTGTAGTGAGGAAATATTTTGACGAAGTCGAGGGTGAACAGGCTATCTGGCAAAAGATTCCTAGAAGAATGCTTAGGCACCGGGTAATGCAGCAGTGTGCGAGGTTGGCGGTAGGGTAAGAATTGCTACATCCCCCTAGAAATCAAGGTTACAAAATTATGGGATGGCAGGGTACAGCTGACCATTTTTAAAAAAAGTAACATCACAATCCGATGTCTAGCAAAATAGGAGTGAATGTACGAAACCCCAGGTACTTCATCTCCTCTTTAGGGCTATTTACTTAATCTGCAGCATTAAACTCTATAAACTTTCAATAGCAGAAATTAACTTCGCAGTATGTTGATCCCATGACCAGATTCTAGGTTTTCTAGGTTCATTTCTATTTAATCGTTCTATGACCCACCTTGCGCTGTCAGTCATAATATTTGAAGTGAAGATATTAAATGCACGATGGGCAGGAATATCTGATGCCATAGTCGGTAAACCCATTGCTAAAGCCTGTGCAATACCTAGATTATAGCCCTCCCACTTAGAAAAGTTGATATATGCATCAGCAGCACAATATAAATCAATCATTTCATCATCGGATACATTCGCAAATACTTTTAGGCCAAGACGAGTCATTTCAGCTACATCCTCGTCATTACCCTTTCCACACAAAACAAAAACTAAATTTTTAGATTGAATAAGATTATTTTCATTACAGGCTGCTAGTAAAGATAGATATATATCGATACCCTTGTAATATCTTTCTCCCTGATGGAATCTACAAACATTTAAGATAACACAGTGGTCATGCCATCCATGCTTTTGACGAAC
>CAJAHC010000068.1 GCA_903939355.1 uncultured Methylococcaceae bacterium
ACTGGACTCAAAACTGAAGCGGAAGGCGTAGGAGGCCAGAAAGGCGAGGACAATTGCCATGATATCGGCGATCATAGCGATGAGGCGGTTGCGATAGACAAAAATAATGTTGCTAAACATGTTCCCTCTTAATGTGAAGACCCCTGAAATTTGAAAGTCACGCGTTCAATTTTCAGGGATATTTTTTTAAAATATCCCGAATAATCTGCGCAGCTTGTCGCATTTCAGCTTCATCATAGATATGATCAATCAGTAAAGCAACAGAAGTCTCACCCAAAGCTTTAGCATTGCTATACCGCTCTTTCGGCACTAAACCTGCTTTAACAAAAGCCTCTTCCAAATAAATCTCGGAACAACTCCCGACTTGAGACCAAAGCCCCTGCTGATTAATTCCAGTAATGACAGAATCTCGATGAGCCTTATCAACAAAGATATAAAACCGGTAATAAGCATGAGTGATGTGCGCAGGCGGGACAACCAAACGAACCCCGTCTATCCCGGTGAACGCTTCATTGAGAATATTGGCATTCCGCTCACGCAACTTCTGCCACTCTGGCAGTTTTCTTAATTGAATCCGCCCAATTGCCGCCTGGGCTTCGGTCATGCGATAATTACTGCCAAAAGCGTCATGGAGCCAACGAAATCCTGGAGCATGTTGCTTTTTATAAACCGTATCATAGCCTTTGCCATGGTCTTTATAGGCCCAGGCTTTTTTAAACCATTCTTCATTATCAGTGGCCACTAAGCCACCCTCGCCCATCGTAGAGATAATTTTATCCTGGCAAAAAGAAAACGCAGCCATATGGCCAAAGCTGCCGACAGGTGCTCCCGCTGAAGATGCTCCAGAAGCAGCCAGGGATGCAGAAGGCCCAGAAACAGTTCGCGCTGCCACCCCAGAATTCCCTGCGTCAACCCCATCAGAACCGTCAACCGATTTTTCAGCGGGAGCTCCTGAGCTGCCGATAGGCTTACCATTGATTTTCGCACCATGGGCTTGGGCACAGTCTTCGATCACATAAAGATTATGTTCTTCCGCAAAGGCCATAATAGCAGGCATATCACAGGGCCAACCGCCTAAATGCACACAGATAATCGCTTTGGTTTTCGCAGTCACATGGGGGGTAATCGTTGCAACCGTCAAATTCTGGGATACAGGATCAATATCACACACCACGGGCTTTGCGCCCACTTCAACCACACAACTTGCTGAGGCCATAAAAGTCCGACACGGAACAATCACTTCATCTCCAGGGCCAATGCCTAATGCGTGCAAGCAAAGCTCTAAGGCACTGGTGCCATTGGCAACCGCGATGGTGTGGCTGACGCCGAGATATTCGGCATACTCTTTTTCAAAAAGCTTGCCTTGCTCGCCAGTCCAATAGTTTACTTTATTGGATTTTAAGACATTTGTTACTGCGTCGATTTCGTCTTGTTCGTAGATGGGCCATTTTTTTCCAAACATTATCCTATCCTTTTAGCAGGAGCGCCAATAACCGTTGCTCCATCTGCAACATCCTCAATAACAACAGCTCCTGCACCAATAATACAGTGCTTACCAATTTTAACTCCGGGCAACACGATAGCGCCAGCGCCAATCAAAGTCAATTCGCCTACATTTACACCACCACATAATGTTGCATTTGGTGCAATATGAACATGATCTTCGATGATAATATCATGCTCAATAATGGCGCCCGTATTGATAATTACATTATTGCCAATATGAGTGTCCGGGTTAATCACAACACCCGCCATAATCATTAACCCATCACCTAATTTTACTGAATCCGCAATCACAGCATTAGCATGAATTTC
>CAJAHC010000069.1 GCA_903939355.1 uncultured Methylococcaceae bacterium
AAATTTTATTCTTCTTCGACAAAAATAGCCATGCCATTGCCAGATTTTCCAGTGATCTGATAAGATCCGCCAATACCAATACAAAAGGTTGCATTACTGGTAATTGTGGTTCCTGTATTGGTTACCATTGAAACACCGTTTTCGTTGACTGTCCCTTGAAATAATATACCGTTTGCGCCATGTTTTGCAGCCTCTTCTTTTAGTCTTTGAATTACTACGTCCATTTTACCTTGAGCAGTGAAAGACCAAGATCCATCGCTGGATGATTCAATAATAGCAATTTCGGAATATTTTTTAGGTGGATGCCTGTAAATTTTTACTTGTTCAGGCAATAGAGCTGGTTTTACGATACCTACGATAATAGAAGAAGATGCACAAGCAACTAATAAACTAGAGCAAACTAGCGATAGGGTGAAGACAGAGACTTTTCGAACTAATGACACAATAAAAACCGTTTTTTTAAGTTTAGCTATCGACTAAGATTACCGCATTTTTCCTTTTTAATAGCAAGTTTAAGAATAAATGACAAAAATTCTACATTAATATGAAGCAATGAAAAATAAAGCAACTCTCCAGTTTGGTAAAAATAATATCGGTAGATTTCATTTTTTGCTACTGACATTGGTATTAATAATTTTCTTTCGACCATTTCTCGATGTGTTGATTCTTAACGATATCTGGGTGAATTTATTTGCAGATATTTTTCTTTACTTGGCATTAATGTCTGGGCTTTATGCTATGAGTGAACAGACGGGGCAACTCAGATTTTCATGGATATTAATAAGTGTCGTTATGGTGATGGGTCTGCTACAGCACATTTTTCATAGCCCTGGCGTTGAAAAAATCAGGTTAGGTTTGACTGTGGTTTATCTCTTACAAATCATGGTAATGATATGGACTTACATAGAAAAAGAGAAGAAAAACCAAGTCAAGATAGACTTAATTATGGCTGCTGCGTGTACTTATATTTTGATTGGAATGATATGGGCTTACGCTTATTTTTTTGTAGAAAGTTATCATCCAGGGTCATTTAAAATGCCTGAACATTTAGGGAATGAGTTGTCATCGTTTAACTATTACAGTTTTGTAACCTTAACTACTGTTGGCTATGGAGATATTCAAGCATTAACCAGACCTGCACGCACATTATCAATTCTTGAAGCAATCTTAGGACAGCTTTATTTAGTCATTATGATTAGCCGTTTGGTGGGATTGCATGCATCACAGATTGTAAGTGAAACGAAAAATACTAACTAAAAATTCACAGGATTTAGTTCAATGGGTTGCATTTTACAGAAAATGTCTTTTAAGTAATTTGATTGCCTCTTCAACGCCATCATTATTTTGCAATATTAAACATGCTTGTTTAGCGTTGTTTTGGAGGCTTGTTGATTTTAAAAGAGACTGTATGCTCTTAGCCAAAGCGGCTGCCGTTACTTTTTTGGCCGGTAATGGCTTAACTGCCAAACCAAGTTTTTGAAGTTGGCGTGCCCAGAATAGTTGTTCATCCATAAATGGAACAACCACTGATGGACAGCCAGAACGAGTTGCGGCATGAGTTGTACCGGCACCGCCATGATGAACAACGGCAACACATCGATTAAACAAGGGTTGGTGTGGATGTCGGCCTATGAAATAAATGTCGTCAATTTGACTGTCGACAGGATATTGGTTTGAACTGGTCTGGATAATTGCTCGGCAATCAGCCAATTTTGCCGCCTCTAGAAATAAAGCCATGCTCCAGTCAGGAACAGCTTGTTGTAAGCTACCAAAAGTCATGTAAACAGGTGCAGAACCCTTGTCTAAAAATTCGGACAGTCTAGCTGGTATAGTCCAGTGCAGAATATCTTCCGTTAAATTTAAAAAACCACAGACCTGGTTGCTCGGTGACCATTGCTCATGTGAGTCACAGAATATAGGATCGACAGCGACCAAGTTCAGTTGTTGAGAGCTAAGCAGCTCAGTCAGCGCATTTTTTGGAGGAATCTCAACTGCTTCCAGCCATAAACGACTCAAGGGTTTTTTCAAAGCCCAATTAAATACTGTATCCAATAGCATCCAATTTATTTTATTGATGTGACGACCTAAATTAGGAAAACTTAAAGGAGGCACTGCAGGGTTAGGAATGGCAGCATGGCAAAGTGTGATGCTAACAAATGGTTTTTTCTGCTTTAAGGCTGCCAGTTTTAGAGGGTAGAGAAAGTGATGGCCGATTACCAAGTCGTTCTCGGCAACTAATTGTTGCGCGCTAAGATAGATGGTTTGTTCGTAAGGAAAGAACGCTTCATCAAGGAGGGATCGTAACCATTGCAGTGGATGCATGTTAAAAGAACGTTGTGCAAAATTCTGCATATCGAACTCAATAGATTCTGGGACTTGCTTATAAGCTATCCCCATTTGCTTGCAACTATATTGATAACAGCGGTTATCAATACTGCTTACCACTAAAGTGACGGAGTGACCTGCTTGTTGCAAGCCATTAGCCAGCGCCATCATTGGCCTTATGTCACCATTAGAGCCCCAAGTTTGTATGCCTATTTTCATTGGTGTAAGAGTTTATTGGCATCTAAGCCAGTTATATTCAACTTATGCATTTGAAGGTGGGTCGTATTTTTGATTTTGAGAAAGTCACCAGATACTATTGGCTTAAGATTTTCAGTGCCGAAATTATAAGTGTAAAGCCAAGCTAGAATCGTTTTTCCGTTGGCCAGTTGGACAGACTTAATTTCACGAATATATTCGGTTGGCTGAACAAAATCAGAACTACATTCTTCGTAAACATCAAGCTGTGATAAGACAAAATTTGGCTTATGAAGATAATAAACCTCACCTTTTACTCTATCTAAAGGGTTATCTGATGCTACAACGCCCGGATAGTAATCAATCAGGTAAAGTTTACCTTGATAGCAGGCATCGTCAATAAAATCGGCGTAACTTGTCAGAAGTTGGCGTAGGTCATTGTTGCCATTGCGTCTTAGTGTGCCATAGACAAACAAAAATTCACAAGTAGGACGATTTTTATCGGTCACGGTAGCTCTAAACTGTATTGCTGAAAATTAGTTACGTGTATAACGATGTTTTACACCGACCGGAAAATAGTTGGAGTCTGCAAATGAATATAAGGTGATTTGAGGTAATTGTCGTTCTGCCGGTGTGTAATTGGCAAATTCACTATTCAAACGCAATAACTGTGTTTTAACGGACTCGGCTATCTTTTCAGATAACTTTATAGTGCCTTGAATAGCGGGTAAAAGTTCTACGGCGATGTACAGATATTTATCGCTGTTATCAGTTTCACGAGTTTCCAATACAAATTTGCCGCTTATCAATGAGGTAAATTCTGGCTGTTCCAGACCAACAGTGACATTTTCAGGATAAATGTTGGCGCCATAATAAGAAACAGTGAAATCAGCTCGTCCGAATACAAAGACAAAAGGCAAAGATCGTGTTTGACTACTATTATCAAGTCCAAGCTCGGCTAAGGAATGGACGCCATGATTGTTAAGAAAAGCCCACATGTCCTCGAAGCTCACTAAACCACCTTTGTCAGCGATATGATAGCGTAATAACGGGACACTATTCTCTCCGGAAACCACCAGCGTGTCATCGTGAAGTTCAAAAAATCGGCTCGCGGGATCGTATTGTACCAAGGTAGGCAGTCTTGATTCACCAAACAAGCTTCGAGCTGCTTTAGGATGGACTGAAAACCACCGACGTATTGCGATACTTAACGGCGTTTCGTTGCCCAACACACCACCATCAGCAGTGCCGTACAGCGAAGCTGAATCGTAACAAGGAGACGTTGAACCGATACGTTTTAGTACAAGACTACGCCATTCTTCACTGAAAACCTCGCCGGCAAAAACCAGTTTGGGGTTGTAGGTAGTCCAGTCAATTCCTTCGGCGATACCTGAATCGATCACATCTTTAACGAAAGGGGGGTAGCCCAGCAATACAGTTTGTTCAAAATGGGGTGCTAAAGCCTGTATCACTCGAAAAATTTCTGCTTTGTTGTTACCCGGTGTTGCCACCATCAGGGGATATCCTTTACTGGTTAGATGCCAACAGCAAGA
>CAJAHC010000070.1 GCA_903939355.1 uncultured Methylococcaceae bacterium
AAATTTTATTCTATTAGCTGCATTACAAGGGGATTGACCACTGACAGTGTGCGTAATAATGGTCTCTATAGTATGTAATAAACCATACTCATGCGAAGAAATCCCCATAAAAACGCCGGTAGGGCTGCCGGCAATCTGATCAAGCACAACACCGGCATCTTCTAATGCTTCCCAACTCACCTCCAAAAGAATTCTGTGTTGTGGGTCTATCTGACTGGCTTCACGCGGTGAAAGATTAAAAAAACCATAATCAAAGCAATCAATAGCTTTAATAAAGCCAGCCTGTTTCGCTACCGTTTTACCTTGCTTTCCCGGTTCAGGGTGGTAAAAAATAGCATGATTCCAACGCTCTGCAGGCACATCACTAATGCCATCAGTACCATTAAGTAACATATTCCAAAATAATTCAGGTCCGTTAGCATCACCCGGATAGCGACAGCCTATCCCGATAACGGCGATTGGCTCGAGATTTTCCTGATCTTTTAACGAATCATTTTTTTGCATTTAATAATATCTAACCTATCAATCTATTTTTACTTAGTAAGTCCATTATGGTTTTTATTCTTACCGTTAATTTTTTTATTAGCTTGAGGAGAATAACCAGCGGGCGGGATTTTACGCGTAAGGTTTACAAGTTGCCAAAAACGAAATGCCAACCGTTCACGCAGACTCATCTCTGGCCATCTCACGGTCTTAACAAATTCTACAAACTCAACACTAAGTATTGGATTCAAAATATGAAATTTATAGCGCGGATTTTTAAAATCTAAAAAAAGGATGGTTCGAGCTTCAGTACCGCGATTCCAGGCTTCATGTTCTACAGTATCATTGAAAATGATAATACTTCCATCGGTCAAAGTTCTTGTCTCGTCACCCACTCGTAACGCACATAACTCATTGGTCTCTAACCCTAAATGTAATCTAAGTATGTAACGAGAATAACCATCATAACCGACGTGAGGCTTTATATGCGTGCCCGGTAAAAGACGAGAAAAACCAGCCATCGTCATTCCCGGGATAGCTTCTACAAGCGCGGTAGTTCGCGGACATAATAGGCAATTTGGCTTTTGTTTTTGGCCAAATGCATAGAGCCCAAAGGTGGTCCAGCCAGCATCAACCTGTAATAATGATTTTTCAGGCCAATCAATAAATCCTTGATTACGAACTGCGACCATCTCATCACGAATTACTTGCCAATTTTTCTCCAATTCAACAACGAAAGGAAATTGGGTAATATCTTCAAACATTACGCCCCTCATTCATTTTCATCAAAGACACCATTAAGTTTCTTATAAGCATTAGCCTCCATGAGCTTAGTCAAATACTTCAGAAAACCCGTGGTAGCGACATTAGTAACCGGTTTTTTTGCTTGTATAACGGATATGATAGCAAAGCCCATTTCATCTTTTGTTTGTTCACCCAAAAATATATCACGCGGGGGGTTAAAGAGATTTTTAGGGTTATCTGCTGAATTATCGTGAACCGTTTCTACAAATAGAGAGGAACCCTTCTTCAAAAAGAAAGGTTCTTTTGGATGATATCTTAACTGCCAATTAAAATCCCAGTTTTTTAACTCTAATAATAATTGACGTACGCCACTGCCTTTGGGCTGATACCAAATACGCATTTCTTTTCCCAATCTATGCATGTGAGGTGACATTAAAAAAAGCTCACTATCTTCCAAAATCTCTATAGAGCCTGTCGATCTAAAATTAGCCACATTTTTTGGTATCAAACGAAAATCAGTATCTAATATATAGCCATTCGCATATCTTTGGGGCTGTTCTTTTAATAACCATATCCCGGCTCTTGTACCATTATCCATTTCAGGTTGTCCAGTACGAACATAATGGACCTGTAACAGCAAGTCAGAGTTAGCTGGGACAGCTCTAACTACACCTTTCGGATAACTTACCGTCTTTTGTGCGCCTGGCACCCAACCCATTATATTGCCA
>CAJAHC010000071.1 GCA_903939355.1 uncultured Methylococcaceae bacterium
AGCATCGCGGTCAACTTTAACGTTGGTCCCTTTGACTCCAAGAACGGCATGTTCAATAGTTTCTTGGCAAGTCACGCAACAAATATGAACATCGCTGATAGTGACTTTAGTAACTGCAAATGTAGCATTAGACAAAAAAGAAAAAATGAGCAACACAAGACTACTTAAAAGTAATTTCATTACGCCTTCTCCAACTAAGTTAAAAAAATGGGTTAATTAAAGGTCAATATGTTTTTTTGAACTACCGTTGAACCTACTGTATATTTTGATAAAGTCAACTTTCGCTGAAAATCTTGGAGTGTGCCACAGGCACACAGGCTGACATTCTATGGAAATAGGGGTCAGATGTGTATAAGCCCATTGGAAGATGATGGTGCCCATAAGTCTGTTGTCGGAAACTAGCTTTAAACTGCCTCAAACTGCTTGTATTAAGAGTGCAGGTAGTGAGTATTGAGGAAAAGCTAATTCATAATTATTAGGTATGGTACAGAGAGACGAGTTAACCTGAACCTATGTTGACGCGTCGTTATTCAGAGAATTGACATCAAAATCAAGGGCGTTCATGACTCTTGGGATCAGTCTGCAAGCCAATCCGAATTCTGTGTAGGCGGTGTCCGGCGTATAGTGGGGTGACTCTGCATTAGGCTTTCAAAGGGAACGGTGGGAACCAATCATCATGATGCTAAGGGAGAATGGCTGGATAGCTTCTTATGGTTGCTATACTCGCTCTGGGCTATATGGCATGTGTCGACACGTTATCATGACGCTGGTGAAGTGGGTGAGGCGGAAGTTCAAGTCGCTAAACAGGCATAAAATCTAAGCAATACTGTTTCTTGGGAAGATTGCAAGTCAATATCCAAACTTGTTCGCCCATTGGCGATCAGGAATGACAGGTGCGCTTTCCTAATGGGAGCGGTATGAATCGGCAGGTTCACCTACCGTTCTGCGAGAGACTGCAGGGGAAGGTCCAGTGGTCTACTCAACAACGGAGCGCTAGTGAAGTGAAGATTTTTAGTCGCCGATAGTCGTAGGGCATTTGTTTTTAAGAAATGTATTGTACTGAAAATGTAGGCTTTACGAAACGGCGTCAAGCCATTCCGAAGCTATGCGAAACACCCCTTGTTGGGTGTGAAGCAAGCGAAGCAGGATCGGGCCAGCCGAAGGGATTGGCGGTAGTGTATTTTTTTGCTGATTTTTCAAGCAGGAAGCCCGGAAAAATCTTTCGCAAAAATTGCGACTCCTTTTTGTGGCTATAAGACATCACCAGCAATGGAAATAAGGTTGAGTTTTGTTATTTATTAATTGACGTTTACTTAACTAATGTTAAATAGTTAAAGCTGAAATTGACTATTCTTTACAATTAATTAAAAAACATAAAAAAGACAGTTGGAATAGATAGGCGTGATGACTCAAAATCACTAAGTTTTGGTGATAATTATTACGTAAAGAGAGTGATGCTTGAAATTATGTTAGTTCTTGAAATTACGACGACAAACTACTTGCAAGAGTTTATAACTTCTATCGAAGAGGCTGCTCAGTGAAAAAAGCAAAGCAATTATTCGCAGGTCTGATCTTAATGGCTTTAGGGCTAAGAATATCGCACGCGGACT
>CAJAHC010000072.1 GCA_903939355.1 uncultured Methylococcaceae bacterium
ATATTTTGTTTTCTATTCTTTGAGGATAAATCTGAAATACGAATTTTAAAATATTCAGCTACAGTTTTTTGAATATTCTCCATACTTACAAGCTTGTCTTTTAGAGAAATTAAGTCGTGCAAAGCTTCTTTAGTAAATTCAATGGTAATTTCGCGTCCTGTAAATTGAGAATTAGCAATAACCCTTCTCAACGCTCCTTCAAGATCTCTTACATTGAATGGGATTTTTTTTGCTATAAAAAAGGCGACATCCTGTGGAAGTGTAATATTAATTTGCATTGCTTTTTTTATTAGTATGGCGGCTCTTGTTTCCATATCAGGAGGTTCAATTAAAACAGGAAGGCCACAGCCAAATCTTGATTTTAATCGCTCTTCAAGACCTATTATTTCTTTAGGATATTTATCACATGTTAAGACAATTTGATTTTTTTTATCAAGTAACGTATTGAAAGTATGAAAAAATTCTTCCTGAGATCTTTCTTTACCAGCAAAAAATTGAATATCATCTATTAAAAGCACATCAATACTACGATAAAATTCTTTAAAAGAATTTATTGAGTTTTGTTGTAATGCTCTAACCATATCTTGAACAAATTTTTCGGAATGAAGATAAAAAACGATTAAATGTGGATTTTTTTCAATAACAGCGTTACCAATAGCATGCATAAGATGAGTTTTTCCTAACCCAGAGCCGCCGTAAATAAGTAACGGATTGTAAGCTTTACCTATATTTTCAGAAATTTGTATTGATGCAGCTCTTGCTAATTGATTAGATTTACCAATCACAAAGTTTTCAAATGTAAAAGCTTTGTTAAGAAAGTTGGGTTTAGTATTTTTAAGCTCAATAGGTTTAACGTTATTCAATAACGTAGGTAAAACAGTTTTTTTTGAGCCTATTTCAAATATTAATTCTAATGAACCATTTGAAAAGTCGTTGATAGATTGATCGATTTTAGTAAAGTAATGTTGTTTTACCCAATCCAAGACAAATCGGTTAGGCGCTAATAATTTAATTTTTCCATTACTCTCGATAGCTTGTAAAGGTCTTATCCATGTACTGAAATCAGAACTAGCAATTTCATTTTCAAGTTTTGTTAAGCAGTTATCCCAAATTGAGCTCATTGAATTAAGGTATTGATAGTAATTTGTTGAAGAGGAATTAGTTTATAATTACTATACAGTAATAAAACATTGCACTACAGAATTGACATGTTATGGATATTATTTTATCATCCGTAGTCTTTTTTATCTGTTTTTGTTAACACTCATCTGATTAGGCTTTAAAGTAACTATGAAAAGAACATACCAACCCAGTAAAATTAAACGAGCTAGAACTCACGGTTTTCGTGCGAGAATGGCAACAGTAGGTGGTCGTAGAGTTTTAAATGCTCGTAGAGCAAAAGGTCGTGCTAAGTTAACTGTTTAGTTGATGTTGAGTGACAGTACTAAATTTTAATTTCCCACCCAATTTACGATTAAAGAAACCAGCTGAATATAAAAACGTTTTTGCTAAACCAGTAAAATCAAGTGATACTTATTTTACACTATTAGCAATAAAAAATGATTTTGATCATCCTAGATTAGGTTTGGCAATTGCAAAAAAAAATGTAAGAAAGGCCGTGCACAGAAACGTAATTAAACGAGCTGTGCGGGAGAATTTTAGAAAGCAGCAACAAATTTTGGGAAATATAGATATTGTTGTTTTAGCTCGTAAAGAAGCAGTTAATGTCCCACTGGAATTATTAAGTAGATCATTGGAAAAACATTGGCTTAGATTGGTATCCCGATGCGCTTCTTGCTTGTAGCAATAATTAAGTTATATAAATACTTTATTAGTCCTTTGCTAGGCTCTAACTGTCGTTTTTACCCAAGCTGTTCTAGTTATTCCTTAGAAGCACTTGAGCGTCATGGTGTCATTACTGGCTCCTATATCACTTTCAAAAGATTATTAAAATGCCACCCTTTTCATAAAGGGGGTATCGATCCCGTTCCAGAAAAAATTGGTAATAAGAATGGATAATATAAGATTTATACTCGTAGTTACATTTTCAATGCTTATATTTATGTTGTGGCAGGCTTGGGAACAAGATTACGGTCCAAAACCTGAAGTGGCAATTGTAAGTCCCGATGTTACTAAGGCAAAAGAAGATTTACCAATTACAGCAACTCCCTTACAAGCAGAATCAGCTTCACAAGAGCCAATTTTGTCAGCAGTTGTGGCACCTGTTAATAAAATTGTAAAAATAAAAACAGATGTAATTGCTTTAGAAATAGATATGCAAGGTGGTACGGTAACTAATCTTGATTTATTAAATTACCCAATAGAAAAAGCAAATACTGTAGTAAATAGTTTGAGAAAACTGATTGGGATGGAAGTATCTGAGGCTAACTCCGCACCGGTTAGGTTGTTTAACAATGATCCTGAAAATATATTTATTGCTCAAAGCGGTTTAATTGCAGAGGGTGGTTCTACAACTGCACCCAATCACTATACTGTTTTTAAAAGTGATCAAGATAGTTATGTCCTACAACCTGGGCAAGATAGTTTGCAAGTTCCATTAACATGGGCTGATAAGAGCGGACTTGTCATTACTAAACTATTCACATTTAAACGAGGTGCTTACGAAATCATCTTAGATCAAAATGTCAAAAATAACTCGGGTAAGGTTTGGTCTGGTAGGCAATACAGTCAATTATTAAGAACGCCTGACACTACTAGTCAAGGTAATATGCTGACAGGTGGTATGAGAGCATATAATGGCGGAGTTATATATACAGAAAAAAACAAATATCAAAAAATTAGCTTTGATGATATGGCAGATGAGACTTTGGATGTTGTTTCTAAAGGAGGTTGGACTGCAATGATTCAGCATTATTTCGCATCTGCTTGGATCCCACCAGCAGATCAGGAAAACCATTTTTATACTAAAGAGTTAAAAGATGGTCGCTATGTTATTGGCACATATTCTCCTTCAGTAAGTATAGAAGCCAATTCAACTGTAAATTTTACTTCACAGTTGTTTGCAGGTCCTAAAATTCAGCCTATGATGGAAAAGGTTGCTACAGGTTTGGAGCTAACAGTTGATTATAGTGTTTTAACGTTTATTGGTAAGCCTATTTATTGGTTGTTGAATAAAATTCATAGTGTTATTGGTAACTGGGGCGTGGCTATAATGGGAGTGACATTTTGTATTAAATTGTTGTTTTTTCCATTATCACAAGCCAGTTTTAAATCGATGGCTAAAATGCGAAAAGTACAACCACGTCTTAAAGAGTTACAAGAGCGTTATGCAGATGATAGGCCGCGCTTTAATAATGAAATGATGGGGCTGTATAAAAAAGAAAAAGTTAATCCATTGGGAGGTTGTTTACCAATACTGGTACAAATACCGGTATTTATGGCACTGTATTGGGTTTTAAGTGAAACTATTGAATTTCGCCAGGCGCCTTTTATGCTATGGATACAGGATTTATCAATACAAGATCCTTTTTATATTCTGCCGATAATTATGGGTATTTCCATGAAGATTCAGCAAAGTCTTAACCCTGCGCCGATAGATCCAATTCAAGCTAAAGTGATGAAGATGTTTCCTATTGTCTTCACTGTTTTCTTTCTATTTTTTCCGGCGGGATTGGTTTTATATTGGGTTATTAACAATACTTTGTCTATCATTCAACAGACATATATAACAAAGCAAATAGAAAAAGCCGGTTAGTTTGTTTTTAAATCCAGATACCATTGCAGCTATTGCAACACCACCAGGGAATGGTGGTGTTGGTATTATCCGAATTTCAGGAGCTTTGGTTACTGAAATTGCCAAACAAGTCCTTAATAAATCCCCCATTCCTAGATATGCACTTTTTTCATCTTTTATTGATGCTGATAGTAGTGTAATCGATTCCGGTATAAGCCTCTATTTTCCTGGCCCCGCTTCCTATACAGGAGAAGATATTCTTGAGTTACAAGGCCACGGTGGCTCTGTTGTATTGGATATGCTTTTGCGGAGAATTCTTTCCTTAGGTGCTAGGTTAGCTAATCCGGGTGAATTTACGGAACGAGCTTTTTTGAATAATAAGCTGGATTTAGCGCAAGCTGAAGCTGTAGCTGATTTAATTGAAAGCAGTACGGAACAATCAGTTCGTTCAGCACAAAAATCAATGCAGGGCTTGTTTTCAGCACAAATTAATGAATTGGTCATTGAATTAACAGAGCTCCGTGTTTATGTTGAGGCCGCTATTGATTTTGTTGATGAAGAAATTGATTTTTTAACGGATGGAGTTGTTGTAAAACGTATAAATAGAATATTGGACAATATTAAAAAAATACTAAAAACGGCTCAGCAAGGTCAATTATTGCGCGATGGTATGACTATCGTATTAGTAGGAAAACCTAATGCTGGTAAATCCAGCTTACTAAATGCATTAGCTGGCCACGAGGCAGCCATAGTTACTGATATAGCTGGAACGACTAGAGATGTATTAAGAGAGCATATTCAACTTGATGGCATGCCTTTACATATAGTTGATACAGCAGGTTTGCGGGAAAGTGATAACTCGATAGAAAAAGAGGGTATACGCAGGGCACACGAAGAAATCAAAAAAGCAGATAAAATATTATTTCTTATTGATGCCAGAGAAAGTGAGACAGAAGATTTATTAAAAACTTTGCCACGAAATATAGATATTATCAAGGTTTATAACAAAATTGATCTTTTAGGTATGAAGCCTGAAATTAAAAAAACAGAAAAAGGTTGCAGTTGTTACTTGTCCATAAAAACAGGGGAAGGTATGGATTTATTAAAACAACACTTAAAGCAAAGTGTTGGATTTAATGAAGCCACAGAAAATGTTTGTATTGCTAGAAGACGACATCTAGAAGCAATAAAAAAAGGTTATGATTTTGTTGAAAGTGCTTTAAATCAATTAGAAGTTAGCCAAGCAGGTGAATTAGTTGCAGAAGATTTAAGGCAGGCACAAATGAGTTTTTCAGAAATAACAGGAACTTTTACTTCTGATGATTTATTAGGTAAAATTTTTTCGAGCTTTTGTATAGGAAAGTAACTAAGTAAAACAACCGAAAATAACAACTAAACAAAGTCAACTATATAAGGGTTTGTAGCGATACA
>CAJAHC010000073.1 GCA_903939355.1 uncultured Methylococcaceae bacterium
AGCTATTGTGCAAGCTTTTATACCTCAATATTATTTCGATAAGCCAGTACCTTATGAGTTAATAGTTAGTCATGAGTTGGAAGAAACAGCATTATTAATTGAAGTATTAGCGGGTCAGGCTAAGCATCCGGTAGCTATCGCTAGCAACGTAAGAGGTGAACGTTTAAAATGGCTACAAATAGCCATTACCAACGCTGAAAATTCATTATTAAGTAAATTATCGGATAAGCAAGGTATTTATGCGCGGTTTCTTAGTTTACAAGAAGCATTAGGTTGTAAAAATATACCCAAGCGTTTGGAATGTTTTGATATTAGTCACACACAAGGTGATCAGACTGTTGCATCTTGTGTGGTTTTTAATAGAGAAGGGCCAGTAAAGTCAGCTTATCGTCGTTTTAATATTACTGGCATTACTGGTGGCGATGATTATGCGGCTATTCATCAGGCTGTTTTTAGACGTTTTAAGCGTTTAAAACAGGGAGAACACGAAGCTCCAGATATATTGTTTATTGACGGTGGTAAAGGTCAAGTGCATGAAGCACAAAAGGCTTTAGCTGAGTTAGACATAAACAATGTTATGATAGTTGGCGTTTCAAAAGGACCTGCTAGAAAGGCTGGGATGGAAAAGCTGATCTTGGTTGATCAGGAGCATCCAATAGATGTGGCACCAAGTGCAGGTGGTTTATTGCTGATTCAAAATATACGCGATGAAGCGCATAGATTTGCAATAACAGGTCATAGAATGCGCAGAGGCAAGGCCTCAAGAGAATCAATTTTGGAGAGCATTTCTGGGTTAGGCGTTAAGCGAAGACAAGTTTTATTAAAACAGTTTGGGGGGCTACAAGGTATTTCATCTGCAAGTGTAGATGCACTTTGTAGTGTAGATGGCATCAGTCGGCAGTTGGCGCAGCGAATTTACGAACTATTTCATCATCAAGATGACGATTCAATTTAATATACCTACAAATCTTACACTTTTAAGAATTGCGTTAATTCCGTTATTAGCCGTGGTTTTTTACTTGCCGTGGCAATACTCTAATTTTGCTTGCACGTTGATTTTTCTTTTAGCGGGGTTTACTGACTGGCTAGATGGTTATTTAGCTAGAAAAATGAAGCTTGAAACACCTTTTGGCGCTTTTTTAGATCCGGTAGCAGATAAATTGATGGTCACCATCATTCTGGTTTTAATTGTACAGCAACAGGGAACACCCTATCTGGCCATTCCAGCGGCCATTATTATTGGTCGGGAAATTACTATTGCTTTCTTGCGAGAGTGGATGGCTGAAATAGGTCAGCGAGCACAAGTTAAAGTCTCACAATTAGGTAAATGGAAAACGTCGGCTCAAATGTTGGCAATTGGCATGTTATTGTACCGTGATGACTTATTTGGATTGCCTATAAATTTAATGGGCTACGGTTTGTTATATATCGCAGCAGTATTAACACTTTGGTCCATGATTAGTTATTTGAGTGCTGCATTGGCAGTTATTAAGCAAGAATAATCAAGCTCGATGAGTTCTTGCCTGAGGGAAATAGTTTCAAGAAATAATCTCGTACATAAAGATTGTCAAAATTATAGAAAATGAGATTAATTTGGGTGAAATACGGGGTATTGATCCGCAACTGGCATGTGCATACTTTTTTGGGCATTTTTAATAATACACTACGCTTAGTATTGGTGCGTGTTCTTGATAAAAAAGCAGATGTTTATCTCTCGCAAGCATGGATTTCAGCATGCAACGCTATAGCTAAAAAATAATTATTATTTAGACTAAGGTAAAGCGATGGGTGATGTTGTTCAGTTTAAACGGCTATCAGTGGCAGAACGCTATAAGGGAAAAACACTGTGTGATAGCGGTTTTCATAAATGGGAAGTACTAAAGGATCAGCAATTTGATGTTAAGCAGGGGAGATTAATGACGTTTTACCAATGTAAACACTGTGCTAAGATTAAATCTAGGGCTCTTTAGGTCTTACTTAATTTCTGCTGAGTTTACAGCCTCTCGGTTCTTACTTACAGAGAGGCTATAATTTACAATTAGTTATGATCTAGTAAGCTGTTTAGTTCTGCATTTATCATTGTCTCGTAGTGACGGTATAAAACAGAATCAGTCGGAATATTCGCATCAATTCGATCATTAGTTTTAGTCGAAGCATCCTTTTTCGAGTCTGGTGCTTTGTTTTTAATTGGTGTTTTTCCAATCTGAGGAGAATCAGAGTTTAAGTTTGTAAGATAATGCCTTCTCAACACTGAATCTTCTGGGATATTGGTAGCTGATATTTTTTGAGTCTGAACGATTGGTTTTGATTCAACAACTGGTTCAATTGCGACTTTAGGAGGGCTTTCTGGGGCTTTTGCTTGAGGTGTTACTGGTGGAGTTGTATTGGCTTTTACAGGGTTTTCTGAAGTTGTTGCTTGCACTGGTTTTGGCGTAACTGTTGTTTCAGGCTTCGTCGCCGATATTGGCTTAATGGCTTGAGTTTTTTCTCCAGCCTTAGCCGCAGATTCTTGGTAGTTGTTAAGTAATGTTTTTATTTTAGAAATAATGCTTTGAAAAAATTCATTCATGGTTATCACACTGATTCGGATTTAATTAAAGAGAGCTAGTTTTCGAGGAATTCTTTCTGATATCAGATAAGAACACGTTTTTTATATTCTACATGAGCTAATTTGACCGTAATTTAGCTGCTCAGTAGTTTTATGGTCTGAACTATAACACTTGTTGCTTAAGTTGGCGACAGCCAGATTAATAATATTTCACCAATTATCAACTTATTTTTAAAAGTATTATTTTAATATCCATTATGTATTTTCTTAGGATCTGAAAATACAATATTCAAGTCGACAAGTGCCGCTGCCAATCAGCGATTTTCACTTTTAGATCAATAATATTAATGGTGGTTAAATGACGTTCTTTTAATAATCGTTTCCCTTCTACCCAAACATCTGTGACTTGTTGTCGACTGGCTGCATAAACGATTTGCGATACGGGGCAGTAGAGAGGTTGAGTTTCAAGATGGTTTAAATCAATAGCAATAATATCAGCGGCTTTACCTATACTAAGTGAGCCACAACAGTTATCAAGGCCCAATGCTTTAGCACCATTAATGGTAGCCATGCGTAAGGCGGTCATCGCGGGAATGGCGCTGGCATCATTGGCAACTGCTTTGCCAAGTAAGGCTGCAGTACGCATTTCTCCAAACATATCGAGATCGTTGTTGCTGGCAGCGCCATCAGTGCCTAGAGCGACATTGATTCCAGCATTAAGACATTTGGTAGTTTGGCAAAAACCACTGGCCAGTTTTAGATTAGATTCCGGACAATGCACTATATGAGCACCAGATTCTGCTAACAAGGTAATTTCTTCATCGGTTAACTGAGTCATGTGCACGGCTATCAATGATGGATTGACCAAACCTAAATCCTGCAACCGTTTTAAAGGTCGACTTCCGTATTCTGATTGAGCCTGCTCGACTTCATGCAAGGTTTCGTGAAGATGGATATGAATTGGTAACTTTAATTCATCAGCTAGCGTTTTGATTTTTTGCAAAGGTTCATCAGATACAGTGTAAGGTGCATGTGGTGCAAAAGCGGTCGTGCAAAGGTCGGAATGGCGTAGTTGCTCATGCAAGGTTAAGCCTTTTTCAATATATTCATTACTATTTCGCGCCCAGGCTGATGGAAAATCAATAACAATTAACCCCACTGTAGATCTTATACCATGGTGTATAGCTTGTTTTGCTGTGATGTCAGGAAAAAAATACATATCATTAAAACAGGTGGTTCCACCCAGAATCATTTCGGCAATTGCTAAATCGGTACCATCTTTGACAAAGGCTTCGCTCATCCATTTTTGCTCCAGTGGCCAAATGTGATTATTTAGCCAATCCATGAGAGGTAGATCGTCTGCAATGCCGCGCATTAAAGTCATTGCAGCATGGGTGTGACAGTTGATTAAGCCAGGCAGTAAGGCATGATTTTCCAGGTTTTCAGTAGTTTTTCCTTGGTATTTTTGTTTGGCAAGTTCTGTAGGTAATAAATCTATTATTTTTCCACTATCAACCACTAAACTATGGTGGTCATAGGTTACGGATTCTGGTTCAACGGGTATAATCCAGCGAGCATGTATAAGAGTATCGACTATCATGAGGGATCCTGTGAGTGTAATTTAACATTACTGTTTGTGATTGGTGGATTATCTTAAACATATCGCGATAATGTCTACTTACTGAAATTATAACTTTTTACCATCAGGTTTTATTAAATAATGACTGAACAAAATAAGAAAACGGTGCAAGCTTTGCAATGGACGGGCACCTCATTAAAAGTCTTGGATCAGCGGCAATTACCGGAAAAACTTGTTTATGATGAGTATCAGGATGCAGCAGGCGTTACGGAGGCAATTACAACCATGCGAGTTCGAGGTGCTCCCGCTATTGGCATAGCAGCGGCTTATGGCGTCGCACTTTCTGTTATCCAGCATTGTGCAGAAAATCCTGAAGACTGGCAACAAAAAGTAGCCATTGATATTGCTTTGCTGGCAAAGTCCAGACCAACAGCAGTGAATTTGTTTTGGGCGTTGGAGCAGATGAAAGGCTTGTTAGATAGCTCGTTAACTAATCCTCAGGCAGTTATTATTGCCTGTGCCGAGAAAATACATACGAATGATATAGTTGCTAACATCAAAATGGGTGAGCTGGGGGCTGATCTTCTTGCAGGAGTAAAAGGGGTTATGACTCATTGTAATACTGGCGCATTGGCCACCGGTGGTTACGGGACTGCACTTGGTGTTATTCGGAGTGCAACGCAAAGACAGTCTTTAAAGGTTTATGCAGGAGAAACCCGTCCTTGGTTACAAGGCGCACGATTAACTGTTTGGGAGTTGGCGCAAGATGGAATCCCAGTTACTCTGTTGGCTGATTCAGCAGCTGCTTGGTTAATGAAGTCAGGTGCTATCGATTGGGTTATTGTAGGTGCTGATAGGATTGCTGCTAATGGTGATACAGCCAATAAAATAGGTACATATTCTTTGGCAGTATTGGCCAAGCAGCATAATGTCAAGTTTATGGTGGTAGCGC
The DNA here is from genome assembly GCA_903939355.1 of uncultured Methylococcaceae bacterium. Taxonomy (GTDB): domain Bacteria; phylum Pseudomonadota; class Gammaproteobacteria; order Methylococcales; family Methylomonadaceae; genus Methylobacter_C. The sequence continues at coordinate 5,080 of CAJAHC010000073.1, forward strand.
CCACTTCTACCATCGATTGGACTATTTCAAATGGCAATCAAATTGAAATTGAACAACGCGATAAAAATGAATTGTTGCCCGATTGTTATAATAAAGAAGGATTGTTAGTTGGCGCTTGGAATCCGGTATTTGACGTAACCCCTGGTGACTTAATTACAGCCGTTGTAACTGAAAGTGGTGTGGTTTTAAACCCAACTGAACAAGGTATGAGAGGGTTAAAAAATGTTATTTGACAAGAAAGGGAACAATCCGGCTTTGGCGGTGGGTTATTTATTTAAAGGTCTGAGCTTATTGACCAGTTCTCAGTTACGTTCCTTTATATTTATTCCAATTATAATTAATGTTGTGTTGTACAGCACAGCTTTGATACTGGGTTATTACTATATTTCTGATTTGATTAGCCAGTTTATTCCCGGGTGGTTGCAATGGTTAAGCTGGATATTATGGCCGTTATTTTTTATCAGTTTTTTTATCGCCGGTTTTTTTACTTTTACCGTATTGGCTAACTTGTTTGCAGCCCCATTTTACGGCAAATTATCGGCTAAAACTCTGGCGCTTATAACTGGACAAACTAGGCCGACGGCTGAGCAGCCATTGGCCAAAGTAATGATGGCAGAAGTAAAGCGTGCGGGTTATTTGTTCAGTAGAGCTTTGCCTTTATTAATAATAACTTTTATTCCAGGTATCAATGTACTTGCGCCGTTCTTGTGGGCATTGTTCGGCGCTTGGGGAATGACACTGGAATACATGGCTTACCCATTGGAAAATGAAGGCGTTTTGTTTTCTGAGCAAAAACAATTGGTCAAAAGTATACGAATGGGTGCCTTAAGCTTTGGCGCGGTTGCAGCTATGGGATTGACGATTCCATTGATAAATATCATTATTGCACCAGCCGCTGTCATTGGTGCGACGATTTATTTTAATGAAGTGAAACAAGAGGGGTAAGATTAAATGCAGTTATAAAATAACCTCAGTAAAAGGCACACATCACGCGCCATTTAACTAGAAAATAAACCTTGTAATGGATGAGATGTTTATTTTCCCCATCGTAGGTAAAAAAATGTCCGGATTTTTAACCAAGTCATCCTTTTACCCCAATGGGATAAAATACTTTATTAGGGTCGACTAATCATACTAGTGTTGGATGTTATTAATTGCCGTAAATTTTCTGAAATCTCCTGCCCCAACTTTGTTAGGCATTGGCTTTGTGCAAGAACCATAATTGCATGGTCAGTGGTTGATGCGGGAAATTGATAACTAGAGCGCTTGTCCAATACCGGCTGATCTTTATATTTGACGAACCACTGTGCTATTAAGCGGCTCTGCCCATTTGCATCCACATTAAACTCGAGTATATCAATGCCCACTTGGTAATCTATGACCTGCCGCTGTGGCCAAGGATAACGAACTATACGCCCCGTATTGAGTTGGTTGGGTAGTGCTTTGTATAGTGCAAGTGAAATGTTTTGATCCAGCCGTTCCGCCCAACGATGATCTTCAGCAAGAAGATACTGATTATCAGTGACCGCTATAATCATCTGCGGACGATTAAGATATTCCGGAATTCGTATTGGTCCCAAACCAATAACGGGGCCTTGAGCTGCTTTATGAGCAGGAGTGTTATCGACAACGCCTGAATTTGCATTAAGCATATAAAATTGGACAGGCTTACTATCATGTGAACATCCACTTAATAAAAGTGCTAGTGCAGCAATAGTCAATCGACTCTTCATTAGATAATCAAAGTCAAATATCATTTTTATTCCTTTCCATAAATAATTGAATCCGGGTGCTGTTCAAGATAATCAGTTAAGCTCTCTGTAGATTGAGCGGCATCACGTAAAGCCTCAAGTGATTGCCATAAAGGCGCTTCTGGTGCGGTAAGCGCTTCAACAGAACTCATCGTATGTTTTGATTCTAGCAATAAGCTGTTAGCTGTACCCAGTGTTTTTTCAGTAGAGATTAGCACCGGTTTAATCTCACGGGTAAACTGTTGCACCATGGTTCGCGTATCTATTATCGTCCCATTCATATTCACCAACATAGGCGTCAAATTACGATTTAGACTGGTTATCAGAGTTTCAGTTTCATGCAGAGCCTTGGCTAAGGCCTTCCTATCATTTTTCAATTCTTCCGATGTTGAGATGACGCGTACCTCTTTTAAAATTATCGCAAAATCTTTAACTATTTGTTCAATAGGCAACTGGCGAAGATTAGTTAGCACCTCTTCGGCAGTTGCCTTAATTCGGTCTGCTGTCGTAGCAACTGCTGGTAATTCTAGTAGGTCTTTATAATTCAGCCCCGTTAGTTTAACAGGTGTGTCTTGATAAAAACTAAACTCTACATACAATAACCCAGTCAGTAAACTTTGCGTTTGCAACTGCGCTTTAAGACCAACGTCGATTAAGTGCTGAACGTGTTCTTTTCGTTTTTTTGTTGTATTGGCACTTTGAAAAGGTTGACCATTGAAGTTTAGCACTGCAGATGGATCAATCTCTATAACAACGGGTTTAACAATACGCGAAAAATTTTTATCAACCTCCAGAGAGATCTCTTTTACAGTACCAATTTGGACACCCTGTAATTTAACGGGCGCGCCTATATTTAATCCATTTAAAGCAGAATCGAAAAAAATAACATATTGCATTTTTTTCTTGAAAAACTCACCTCCACCAAAGATCAAGATAGCAGCTACCAGCAATGTTAGTGATCCCACCAAAAAAGCGCCGATTGTATAAGGATTAACAGGTTTACTCATAAGTCACATATATCCTAGTCTTTAGTATTATTTTTTTCTCGATTTTCGGTTTCTCCACGGGTGAGAAACCGGATAACTTTAGGGTCCCGAGATTCAACTAACAGTTTTTGTGGTGCACCACTGGCAATCATGGTCTTAGTTTCTGGATCAAGGAATACTGAATTGGTGCCTATCGCAAAAATGCTGGCTAATTCGTGAGTCACCATAACTACGGTTGCTCCCAAATTATCACGTAAACTTCGAATTAAATCATCAAGCAGTTTTGCACTGACCGGATCCAATCCTGCAGAAGGTTCATCAAAAAACAGTATCTCTGGATCCATTGCCATAGCTCGCGCTAACCCTGCGCGTTTCTGCATGCCACCGCTAATCTCAGAAGGGTAATAGTCTTCAAAACCTGCCAATCCAACCAAAGCCAGCTTATAGGAAACAATTTCACGAATGCGTTGCGACCCTAATAGGGTATGCTCCGTGATAGGTAGGGCTATGTTCTCAGCCAACGTCATCGAACTTAATAATGCCCCACTTTGAAATAAAACTCCCGTTTGCTTTAAAATACGTTGACGGGTTTTATGATCCGCATGCCAAAGGCTTTCTTCACCGTAAAAAACATCCCCTTTTGCTGGAGACTGTAAGCCTATCATATGCATCAATAATGTGCTTTTTCCACAGCCACTGCCCCCCATTATGATAAAGATATCACCACGATCAATGGTAAAATCAAGATCACGCTGAATTATGAAATCCCCATAAGCCATCGTCATATTTTTGATGCTAATACAAGGTATTGTCATATTTCTAAATCCCTAAACGATTACAAATTACCGTCATCAAAGAATCAGCAATAACAATGAAAACAATCCCAGTCACTACTGCCGAAGTAGCAGCTTCACCCACAGCAGAAGCACTTCTTCCACACTGCATGCCTCGGAGACATCCAGAAAGGGCAATCAAAACACCGAATATTGCACATTTAACAATACCAATCGTTAAATCCTTGAGATGAACCGCGTCAGCAGTTCGTTTAAGATACTCCAGCAAAGATACATCAAAAAAACCAACTGTAACTAGCGAACCGCCAAGTATACCCATCAAATCTGCATAAAGACAAAGTAGTGGCATAATTAAAATCAGCGCTAAAATACGCGGCAAAACCAAAAACTCCATGGGCTCAAAACCCATAGTTTTGAGCGCATCAATTTCGCTATTAACCTGCATGGTACCCAACTGCGCCGCATATGCTGCACCGGTTCGCCCTGACATTATAATAGCGGCCATCAAACCACCCATTTCTCGAGTCATGCCCAAGCCCACCAAATCAGCGATATAAATTTGAGCGCCAAATAGAGCTAATTGTATTGCTCCCACGAATGCTAGGATCAAACCAACCAGTAGGCTGATGAGTGTAACAATAGGTAATGCGGATGGGCCACAGTCTTGAATATTTCTCCATAAATCGATCCAACGAAAACGAGCTTTTCCGCGCATCAAGGCAAAGAGACTCAGTGTTATTTCGCCAATAAAAGAGACTAACACATTGCTGTCTTTAACAATTCCTAATCCACCTTTGCCGATAACCTCAAGCCATGGAGTTTTTATCTCTTGCCGCCGCGCACCAACACGTTCTGGCACTGCATAAACCAGCGTTAACAGACCATGTATACCTTCAGGTAAAGTTGTAATATCAACTTGAATGCCTTGTTTAGCACCATAATCAATTAAGCGAATAAGCTCGGTCATCAGTAAACTATCCCAACGTCCAAGTTCTTCAGTTGAAAAAATCAGGCGAGTAATATGAGACTCATTAGTCAGTTCTGCTAACACTGTATCTAGAGAAGGAATTTGCGCGTCCAAAACCCAATCACCGATAATTGAAGCTTCCAACGTATGCTCCTTGAGAGTGAAATTAATTTTACACGCTACATTTTCTATTGCCATAACCGTAATAATGAATTGTGATATTAATTAGTTAGTTGATTTCCCTTCTTCAACTTTAACATACTGACATAACAAAATCATTAATGTCCTTGCATGGATCGTCCCATCTTCAAGATCTACGATATCTCATATACAGACGAAAGAATTAATTTCAGGGCAATTAATTCCATAATTATTCTGCTAGGTGCAGCTCTGACGAATAGTCTAGGATTCAATAAGGGGTAAATTAAATAACAGTGTTTCTATTAGTTGCGAATTTATTTGTTAGGACAGATAAATTTGGCAAGCTCTTTAAGGGGAGGGGGTAAAAAAGGATGATACTTGGAAAATTAAGAATTTTATAACGTGAAAATATTTCCATGAGTGTTATGTCATGGAAATCTCTAAGAAACTATTGGGTTTAGTCCCATGAAAGTTGACCAGTTTTGGCGCATTTATGTTTTACGCAAACGTTACTGGCAATAGCTGCTGCTGCAAACAGTGTTGATGAGATAATAAATTCGCCTGATATAAATCCAGTTAGGCCAATTAAAAATAGTACTGTTATTAAAATATCTTTAGATAAGTCGTTCATAGTTAAGTCCTCATAAATTTTAAAAAATCTTTTTTATACTTCGAGCTTACTATAACGAAGATATCTATTGTTGACAATGGCGATATTAATTCATGGATTGTTTCCTTATTATGCACATATAAGTCATCCCGTTTTAATTCATGTGAAGGCTTGTCGGTTATTTTAATGATAAACAAATTTACTGAACCACTGTTAATTCATTCCAATCAGTCTTATTGAGCTAAAAAATCATAATTTGTATTTTCTAATTGTAGTTGCATTTTTATATGTTTTACCTAGGCACTCGCAAAGGGATTTACTGCAGGTTTTTATATTATAAATTTTTTTAAAGTTATTTTTTC
>CAJAHC010000074.1 GCA_903939355.1 uncultured Methylococcaceae bacterium
GAGCTTGGATTTCATTAAGTCCTGGAATGGGTGGTAAAAAGGGATGGGCACCTGTTGCCAGAATGATGGATCGGGTGGTTATTTTTTTAATACCTTCAGTTGTTTTGACCTCAACCTCCCATGGTGTTTTTATTTTAGCTTCACCAATCATGATATTGACTCCAAGTTTGGTGTAACGCTCAATGGAGTCGTGGGGTTCGACGGTTTTTATAATTGATTGTACTCTCGTCATTACATCGGAAAAATCATAATCTGCCTGTGCCAGTTTGATCCCGAATTCTTGAGACCGTTTTAATTGGGCAAGCCATTTTGCGGACCTTATAAGCGCTTTTGAAGGTATGCAGCCGGTATTTAAGCAATCACCCCCCATTTTATTTTTTTCAATTAAAGTGACTTTAGCTTTTACGGTAGCAGCAATATAGGCGGTTACCAGACCACCTGAGCCTGCACCAATTACGACGATATTGTTGTCGAAATGTTTGGGTTTTAACCACCCATGGTAAATTTTTTGATCCTTTAGGGTTTGTACTATTTTTTTTGTCAGTAAGGGAAATAGCCCAACTATCAAGAATGAAGTCATCAAAGTTGGAGAGAATATTCCAGACAATGAATTAAGCTTGGCCAATTGAGTGCCGGCATTAACATATACAATAGTGCCAGCTAACATACCAACTTGGCTGACCCAATAAAAAGTCCTTGTCCTAAGTGCTGTTAAACCCATGACAAGGTTGATCATGAAAAATGGAAAAAGTGGTATTAGGCGCAAGGTAAATAAATAAAAAGCACCTTCTCGAATAATGCCTTCATCTATTTCTTTAACGTGAACACTAAATCTTGATTTAATAGTGTCTCTAAATAAAAAGCGCGCCGCCAAAAATGACAATGTAGCTCCAATTGTTGATACAAAGGAAACAATAATCGTGCCCCATAATAATCCAAATATTGCACCGCCCGCCAAGGTCAGTATAGTCGCTCCCGGTAGCGATAAGCTGGTAATGACTACATACAGTAAACTATAGAAAAAAACGGTTAAACCATAATGATTGTTACAGTAGGCTTCTATAAATGCCTGATTGGATTTTAATGTTTCTAATGATAAATATTGTTGGAGATTAAAAATAAAAAAAAGACCAAAGAAAATGGCAATGATCAATAAGAGCATAATTCTTGAAATTTTCATGATCTACCTTTTTTATTGAACTGGATTACTAACGTAAACGATAGCATAAACATTTATACGTAACACAAAATATTCCTTGGATTTGATTGCTCAAAAAAAACCAAACTAAGCTCGGGCGCACACCCAAACATCTACGCGATTGACGCCTGCAGTTTTTAATAACTTGGCAAGTTCATTGGCGGTAGATCCAGTAGTCATGACATCGTCGAGTATTGCAACATGATTGATATCTAAAGGTTTTGTGATGCAGAAGCTGTTTTTAATATTTTTATGACGTTGTTTGGCAGTGAGCGTGGTTTGATGTGGTGTTTTAATATGCTTGAGGCAGCTAGTGATATCTAACGGAATGAATAATTCCTTGGAAACCGTTTTTGCAATTTCTATTGCTTGATTAAAACGTCGTTCTCGGTAACGGCTGTTATGTAGAGGGACAGGAATTATTAAATCGGGTAATTCTGCAGATTCTTTTAGATATTCTGCTAATAATAATGCCAGTAAGCGAGCGTTTTTGTAGTGTGCACCAAATTTTAATGAAGTTATCAGGTGGCGTATTTCATCTTGGTAGAGAAACGGCGCATATGTTTCGTCAAATGCGGGTGGTGAACTAAGGCAATGGCCACATAAAAGTGGCAAATGGGAAGAGGTAACTAAGACTTCCGCGCATCGGTAACAACACTGCTTATTTCTTGGCAAACCTTCTTTACAATGCATACAAATATCAGAACCATTTAAACCTTTATTTCCGCATAAGATGCAAGTAGGCGGCAGGAGGTATTCCTGTATAATATTGAGCCAGTTGTGTACCATTTTCTTTTTAGCAGGTTGACGAATTCTTTTACCGGTCACTTGTAACCTTTCACTGTAGTTGGAGATTAACAGAATGTCTGCAAACTTTGCAATTAGCGGTCATATTTCACTTGCCATTCGTCATGATTGGCAACTTGATGAAGTACAAGCGCTCTTCGCTTTACCATTTAATGATTTGATTTTTAAAGCTCAAACCATACATAGAGAACATTTTGACCCTAATGAAGTTCAAATCAGTAGCTTGTTAAGCATTAAAACAGGTGCGTGCTCTGAAGACTGTGGCTATTGCCCACAAAGTGCAAGGTATGATTCTGGATTAACCCCTGAAGCATTAATGCCTGTAGAGGCCGTCTTGCAGGCAGCCCAACAAGCTAAAGAACAAGGGGCTTCGCGTTTTTGTATGGGTGCTGCTTGGCGTCAACCAAAAGACAAAGATGTTGAAAGAGTGATTGAGATGGTTCAGGGGGTCAAAGCCCTGGGTATGGAAACGTGTGTTACTTTGGGCATGCTAACGGATGCGCAAACACTTAGATTAAAAGAAGGTGGTTTGGATTATTACAATCATAATTTGGACACCTCTGAAGATTATTATTCTGAGGTGATTACCACACGCACTTATCAAGATCGTCTAGATACCTTGGATAGGGTTAGAGATGCCGGCATTAATGTGTGTTGCGGCGGAATTGTTGGTATGGGTGAAAGTGCCGTAGATCGTGCTCAATTACTTATCCAGTTAGCCAATATGTCTAAGCATCCTGAAAGTGTTCCGGTTAATATGCTGGTTCAGGTTGAAGGCACTCCACTAATGGGTGCTGAAGAACTTGATCCTATTATATTTGTAAGAACGCTTGCGGTTGCCAGAATAATGATGCCTAAATCACGGGTGCGATTATCGGCTGGCAGGAACAATATGAGTGATGAAATGCAGGCTCTATGCTTTCTTGCTGGAGCTAACTCTATTTTTTACGGTGATAAATTACTGACTACTGACAATCCTATGACCAATCATGACTTGGCTTTATTTGAGCGTCTGGGTGTTTATTCTGGTGGCTCAAGTTACGCTAGATGAGTCCAGCTTTTACCCATTTACCAGATAATCTTGAACTACTCTCTGCGGAAGGTTTGTATCGCTCTCGTAGAGTTATAGATTCTCCTCAAGGGATTAATTTACAAATTGACGGACGCGCACTCGTTAATTTTTGTAGTAATGATTATTTAGGGTTGGCAAATCATCCGGATGTAGTCTGGGCATTTAAAACAGCTTCTGATCGTTATGGCGTTGGCAGTGGTTCTGCCCATTTAGTTTGTGGACACAGCACAGCCCATCATGCACTGGAAGAGGAGTTGGCAGCTTTTACCGGACGTGATAGGGCGTTATTATTTTCTACCGGTTATATGGCCAACCTAGGCGTTATGTCAGCCTTGTTAGGTAGAAGAGATTCGGTGTTCGAGGATCGGTTAAATCATGCTTCATTACTAGATGGTGGTTTGTTATCGGGCGCACGGTTTAAACGTTATGCACATGTTGATGTCGAAAATCTAGCGTTACATCTAAAAAAAGCAACAGGTAATAAATTAATTGTTACTGATGGCGTTTTTAGTATGGATGGTACATTTGCACCCTTACAAGCTTTATCGAAAGTAGCAAAAATTAATCAGGCATGGTTGATGGTTGATGATGCGCATGGTTTGGGTGTGATGGGTGAGCAAGGTGGAGGTCTGCTGGAATATTTTGGTTTGAACCAAAATGATGTTCCTGTTCTTATAGGAACTTTAGGTAAAGGTTTTGGCACTTTTGGCGCTTTTGTGGCGGGTTCAGATGAACTAATTGAAAGTGTCATTCAGAAAGCTCGTACTTATATTTATACTACTGCCTTACCAGCTGCCATTGCTGAAGCAACACGGGCAAGCTTAAAAATAATTATTTCGGAAAATTGGCGTAGAGATAAGCTCCAAAAGCTGACCGACTATTTCAGGCAGAGAGCAGGTCAAATTGGTCTCCAATTATCACCTTCTACATCACCTATACAGCCAATCATTATTGGAGAAAGTCAGCATGCGGTGGACATTAGTAACGCCCTGTTACAGGCAGGTATTTTGGTGAGTGCAATTCGCCCCCCCACAGTTCCTAAAAACAGCGCCCGTTTACGGGTAACATTTTCATCGTTACATGAAGAATATCAAATTGATCAGTTGCTGGATGCTTTGGAAAAGGCAATGCTACAACGTAAATGACAAAAATCTATCATCAGACTTTTGGCAAAGGTAAACCAATAGTCCTTGTGCATGGTTGGGCAATGCATAGTGGTATTTGGCTAGATTTTGCCAGGCAATTGGCGCAGCAGTATCAAGTGACTTGTATTGATTTACCCGGGCATGGCTATAGTGAAAATATTGATGCTTTTACACTTGAAAAAATTGGTCAATTGCTCGTGGATTCGTTGCCTGATGAGCCCAGTTGTTGGTTGGGATGGTCATTAGGTGCAACTGTAGTACTCGATATTGCCAAGCGATTTCCTGACCGAGTCCATTCCCTCATTTTGTTAGCAGGAAATCCATTATTTGTTCAAACAGATGAATGGAATGGGATGAAATTGACTGTATTAGAAGAGTTTGCTAATCAGTTGACTGTAAATTGTCAAGCGACGTTATTACGTTTTCTATCCCTTCAGGTTAAAAATTTGCCTGATTACAAAATGGTATTGAAAACATTAAAAATGGCGTTAACACAATGTAAATCGCCAGACAAAGAAACCTTATTAGGCGGTTTGGAGATACTAAAGTCCGAAGATTTACGGTCAGTTTTATCTGATAACAAGGTGCCGGCATGTCTTATTTTGGGCGGCCAGGATACGTTAATACCTATCAATGTGCGGAAAAACTTGTTACAGCTGAATTCTGAGATTAATCTCAACATTATTGATAAGGCGGGCCATGTGCCTTTTTTTTCCCATGAGCGAGATGTATTGACGATCATTTCTGATTTTATGGGTAATCAATGATTTCAACCAAAACCAGAATAAAACGATCATTCGCAAAGGCTTCCGTCACTTATGATAACGTTGCAGAACTGCAACGAACCGCAGGTCGAAAATTAATTAAAGCGATTGATGCAGAAAGATTAAAAGGTTGTTTATTAGATTTGGGATGCGGCACGGGGTTTTTAACAAGTCAATTGGAGGCATACTCTAACCATGATATTGTCATAGCACTTGATATAGCCTTGTCTATGTTACAAACCATGCAAGAAAAATTGGTTGGTCAGAACGGCATTAACTATGTCTGTGCTGATGCAGAACATTTACCTTTTGTTGAAAATAGCATTGATAGTGTCTTTTCCAATCTTGCTTTGCAATGGTGCGGTAATCTTGGGGGTGTTTTTAATGACATAAAACGGGTATTAAAACCTGATGGCCAGTTGGTTTTTTCTACCTTCGGTCCACTAACCTTGCATGAGTTAAAAGTTGCTTGGGCTACTGTTGATAACTATAACCATGTTAATACCTTTTATACCAAAGAACAGTTGCACCATTTTTTAAACCAATCCGGATTTAATAACGTTGATATTAAAAGTACATTGTATGTGTCTCGCTACAATTCCGTTTGGAAGTTAATGCAAGAGTTAAAATATCTGGGTGCCCATCATGTCATTACTGGACGTAATAAAAAAATCACCACTAAAACAGCGATGACAAATATGATTGCAGCTTACGAAAAATACAAGCTTGGCGATAAAATTCCGGCAACCTTCGAAGTTATTAATGTCATTGCGACGGTGTAACGCGATATGAATAAAGGTTATTTCATCACCGGTACCGATACTAATGTGGGTAAAACCAGTGCAACTATTGCTTTAATGCATTATTTCCAGCAACAAGGAAAAACGGTTGTCGGTATGAAGCCGGTTGCTGCTGGCTGTTATGTTAAAAATGGTCAATTGAAAAATGAAGATGCCTTACTGATTCAGGAAAATGCATCATTACAAATTGATTATGAATTAATTAACCCCTATGCTTACCAATTACCTATCTCGCCACATCTTGCGGGGATTAATAACCCTGTTGTCCTTGCCAACGTTGTTGAAAAATTTGCCACGTTAAAAGAATTGGCTGAAGTTGTCTTGATTGAAGGTGCCGGCGGATGGCATTGCCCTTTAAATAAGCATGAAGATATCAGTGATTTGGCTGAGGCATTGGCATTACCGGTCATACTGGTAGTTGCCATTAGGTTGGGTTGTATAAATCATGCAAAATTATCTTATGTAGCGATACAAAATTCTAACGTTTCTTGTGTTGGTTGGATTGCAGTATGCCTGGATTCGCATATGTTATACAGGGATGAAACACTTGAATCGATTAGAACAAATCTATCAGTTCCACTTTTGGGTGTTATACCCTATAGCGCAAACATGGATCCAAAGTTTCTAGTAAAGCATGTAAATTGGTAAGCAGAATTGTCAATATAGCTGGCTATGTTATGTTAATAGGGTCTTTGAAATCATTTATTAGATTTTTGTGGTGGAATGTAATATTTGATTCCTGAATTTCATAAATGGCTTTTCAATCAGGTTATGTAAAACCAAAGCCGTCAACAAAGTTGTAAACGTACCGAGCAGCATCATTGTATTGCTGTCTTTACTGATTTGAACGCTAAAAAAGAACTCTTGTGTAACATGTATTGTTATTTTATGAATTAAATATATGGCATAAGACAATGTAGCTATAGCAGTAAATAATTATTTAAGTGAAATTTCCAACGTCACACTGTCAATGGATAACCATGAAAACAAAACCCCTCGCCTCTTAGAATACGAAC
>CAJAHC010000075.1 GCA_903939355.1 uncultured Methylococcaceae bacterium
TTGAAGACTTTCTGTTCTTTCTTCCGTCAATGAGGAAACTATACAACTGGGCATAGGCTGATTAATTTCTGTAGCACTTGCAATAGGATTAACGTATAAATGAACGATGATTAAAGCAAACTTTAAAAATTGATACTTGGACATAGTAACTCTTAAATAAAAAACACGTGGATTAAAAACTTTAAATTGAATATATTTCAAAGAAAAATTAATCTAACTAAAATGAATGCATCATTTTGAATTATCGCTAAGGGCGCTTTATTTTGCATGAATTAAAGCCGATAATTTGGCTTTAGCCAAATTACGCACTACTTCATCTTTATCATTAATCGCTTGCTGTAATAACCCTATATTTTCAGTAATGCCATCAACAGCCATCAATCTTACATCAACAGAGGTGTCATGCAATGCTTCTTGTATCTCTGCTGCTACAGAATTTCCTTCTCGATGAGACAGGCTAGAAATAGCTTGGGCCCTTACACCGGCATCTTGGTCAGTCAGTCCTTGCTCAAGAACGGCTTTGACTTGCGGATCACCAATGCGCCCCCCCGCCAGTAACTCACCCATCGCTGATACTCGCTCTAGAACATTATGTGACTGCGCTTTAATTAACAAAATGTCAGTTTCATCAGTCTCGCTGTTTTCAGTGCTTTCATTTTTTTGTAAAGCGGAAGGACTCTCATCTAAAATGTTATATGTTGGGTTGCAATCTGCTTTAGCGCTTGAGTCTTCAAATTTCGAACCCAGTACCCAAACCTCAGTTGCCTGTTTTTTATTTATAGCATCTGTGTAACTCATCACGAAATCTGCTTTTCTATCCAACAAACACCCTAAAATATGTTTCAGGTTTGATCCGACACACATTGCAGTTACTAAGTCTTCAGGCACTGATGAGTAATGAATAGGCACATCAGTTTTAAAGGCAATTTCATCCAATACCTTTGATAACAACATATGTCTTACATCCAGCTGCAACTCGGCACCTTCATTAGTGGTTACCATTAAATTATTTAGTGGTAATTCGCTATCGTTAATCAAAGGTGAAGCCCATGCCACATTTGCTTCACCTAGAAATACAAAAAGCACCATAAGCAAACGGTATCCAAGTATTAATTTAATGACTTGTATCAAAAAAACTCCAAGCGCATTTATAACATGCTACTGAAATATTAATTTTTTTGGTTTGTCTTAATGGTTGTGCCCTTATGTATGTTGTCTCCTGACATGCAGTGATACTGTATAGAGTATGTTACAGGGCCTGAGCTGGTTTTATCTATTAACATGTTGTAAGCACCTTTACCAGAGGTTCCTTTGAAGGAGAGAGTTAATTCAGGGCTGTATGTTAGGTCTCCCCCAGTAACATCTGAAGTATTTCCAGCCTTTAAAAGCTTTTGTAGTTGTAAGCTTACAGAGGCACCTGGAGTACCACTTTTAATAGAAGACACGAGTTTAGTCGTACCAGTACCGCAAGTTACAGTATAGTAAGCGGTTGCACCAACATTTTCGACTAGTGCGCTGGAGAGTTCATGTGCCATCACCATGTTTTGATGGCTGACTGCTAAAAACAAGGCGCCAGTCTTTATTAATGTTTTAATTATCATTGCTAAACCACCTAAATATTGATTAATATAATTGCTGTATTAAGGTAATTCTCGCTTGGTTTAAACAAGAACCAAGCGAGAATTTAATTAGCGCATCTTACCTTACTGTTAAGACTCGTGCCGATATAAAACACAAATATTAAATAGGATCGTGTTATCTAATTGCATCTTTAATTACCCATAAGACATCTAGATTTGATATTGACTTTTTATAGTCAGTATCAAATTAGCTTATCTTATTGCGTTAGTTGTAGGGCACTAAAAGCTGGTACAAGTCCGTCCGGACTAGCAATAGGTAGATCACGATTTAATTGCGTCTGAGTGGGCTTAACGACATAGTCAATACCTTTTTTACAAAGAGTGCCATCGCCATTTTTACGGGGTATTTTATTTTTTGGATCACGGGTAACGGTATAAGTTGCAGGAGAAGGAGCGGGATCTTCTTTAGATGTAGCAAGCCAGTTGTTGCCCCCTGAAGCAGGAATCCAGCCATTGGCTGTAGAACCTGGTATAACTGAATTCAAGGGTGTAGGGATGCACACATCCATAACCGCAACTTCATATTTGATACTTTTAGCGCAGGACTTAGGATCAATTATAACGCCAGAAATTTGAATAGGCACTAAACCCTTATTTCCATGAGGAGGAACCCCGTTACCATTGATTGCATTTTGTACAGGATCCGTGCTGACAGTTGAGTTATACCATGACTGTGAGCCGACGGGATTAGAGGCTTCGGTGGGAGTCTCACCATTTAGAGCAGGATCTCCCAGGCTGAGTTGTCCAAAAGCAAATACATCTCTACTGGGTATGCGGGTAATTACTGGCGCTCCAGTCGTAGCTATGTTAATTGGATCTAGCCCCGTAGCTAAGTTATTTGCATATACAATTCCAGTTTCATCTGGAAAAGCAAAGCTATTAGCAATAACCGGGTTTTCTCCACACCCATGGCCAATACCGATATTGTTATATATCTTGTCCGCTCCCT
Source organism: uncultured Methylococcaceae bacterium (assembly GCA_903939355.1). GTDB lineage: Bacteria > Pseudomonadota > Gammaproteobacteria > Methylococcales > Methylomonadaceae > Methylobacter_C. The sequence continues at coordinate 2,590 of CAJAHC010000075.1, forward strand.
CTAAA
>CAJAHC010000076.1 GCA_903939355.1 uncultured Methylococcaceae bacterium
CGAAGCTTGCTTTTTCCGGCGAGATAGGTAGACGGAATGATGTTCACAACTTCTCACAGTTAATTACTTTGCATACGAGCCCTTCAATTTAAAACCCTATATTTGACCATCAATTAACTCTAATGGATTATAGTTAATTATATAACTCCACACTTTCGTACTATTAAGCGACTATTTAGCCTATATGGGTATTACAAAAGTTATATGTTGTATCAGATATTATGTTGCTATAAACTTCATTCCGAGTTAAAAGTCACTTAGAATTAAGAGTTACAACTTCTACATAATCATAATAATACCGGAGACCCTCATGAATTCAACTTCAGAAACAACATCTAACCAAACAGCCTCTTTATATGAAAGAATAGGCGGAGCAGCAGCTGTTGATGCTGCGGTAGACCTTTTCTATCGTAAAGTATTGACTGATTATCGTATCAACCGTTTTTTCGATGATATAAACATGGAAGATCAAATAGTCAAACAAAAAGCATTCTTTACCATGGCCTTTGGTGGACCTAATAATTATACTGGCTCAGATATGCGAAATGCTCATGCCCGACTGGTTAAAATGGGATTAAACAATGACCATTTTAACGTTGTTATGGAACATTTAGGTGCGACAATGCAAGAACTGAATGTTCCACATGAACTTATTGTGGAGGCCGCCAGTATTGCTGAAAGTGTTCGGAATGACGTTTTAGGTAAATAAATACTACTCAGCTTGACTAACAACATTTTTACAATAGCTAATTAAATCTCTTCCAGCAGAGCACACAATTTGTTTAAATTTTGTGCTCTGCTTTATGATAAATATAAACACACCTCTAATTGATCTTATTTCTCCATAATTAGCAATACTCAGTATGAATAACAAGGGATCATAAATTGATTTATGGAAAAGATATTGTCAAATATCCATTGTTGACTGCCATTTATATTTGCTTGTTATTTTATGGTAACAATATAGCTGCTCGTAATCAGATTAAACTAACTTCACAAGATAGTCCTATTCAGTGCATAGCCTTTAGTCCTTATGTTGGAAATCTAAGTCCGAATTATGGTGATCACCCATCGAAGGCATTAATTAATGAACTGCTCGACACAATAATTAAGAAAACTTCTTTTCGATGCATAATGACTTATGGCGTTCTAAATGGCCTAGATAATATCTTTAGTGCTGCAGAAATTCGAAATATAAAAGTAATTGCAATTATATGGTTAGATAAAGACACCGCTGTCAATTCATTATCAATTAAGAAAGGAATTGAAGCCGCTAAAAACTACCCAAAAACCATTATTAAGCTAAGTTGTGGATCTGAAGTTAGAACCCGAAATGGTTACGCTTTCGATGCTGAAATTACTCGATGTATAGATGACTTGCGTAAGGCTGGAGTTACTCAGCCAATTACAACAATAGATACTTGGTGGGAGTGGTGTAATCGATCCATAACATGCCAAAAAACTAGCTTTTCATCACAAGTAGATTGGATAGGAACCAACATATTTCCTTGGTGGGAGAATAAATTTTCTGCCATTCATACCTGTGTTCCAGCTAAAAAAGCGGCTGATTTCCATATTGCAAGACTTGATGAAATTAAAAAAAATAATCCCAGTAAGAATGTTATCTTAACTGAATTTGGTTGGCCAAGCGCTCCCGAAGGAGGTACTGAAGCAAACCTTAATACTGGACAAAAATGTGGCCTTGCGAGTAAAAAAGCTCAAAAACTTGTAATTGAATCTACATTTAATAAATTAGCAAAAAAGAAATGGTCTGGTGTCGTATTTGAGTCCTTTTCAGAAGTTTGGAAGCCGAGCGTTGAAGGTGTATTTGGAAGTTTCTGGGGGATTTGTTCTGGAGAAATTCCTTACAAATGCATTGATGGATTAAAAATAAACTAAGAAATATGAGAATTACACCTCAAAAAAGAGAAATACAAGCAAACAAACCATATGATTTGATAGAATAGTCCTGCATTTGATTATTTAACTATTTGTAAGTTAATTTTTTTACATTGATGCTATATTCACTAACTATCAGAAAAGCATTGCAGATAATGCCTCAATTCTTGGTAGGAATACTAAAAACTTACTATGCAATAGTTGAGTTAAATAACAATCTATAACCTACTAGAGCATTCTTTAAATGAATACCGTTAAATCGATTCTAATCATATTACTACCACTTTGGTTGATGTTAGTATCGGAGTCCAGTTACGGAAGACACGCAGAAATTATAATCGATGCAGATAATGGAAGTGTATTGCACGAATTAAACGCAACTCACTCATGGTTTCCAGCTTCGCTCACCAAGGTCATGACTCTTTACATGACCTTTGACGCCTTAAAAAAAGAAGAAATTCACCTTCACGACATTTTAACTGCTTCCAACCATGCTGCGCACCAACCTCAAAGCAAACTAGGCTTAAGGCTAGGAGAAGATTTAACTGTAAGAGATGCAATTTTAGCACTTATCACACGCTCAGCTAATGACGCCGCCGTAGTTTTAGCCGAACATCTCGGCGGCACAGAAGAAAGTTTTGCGGTTAAAATGACCACCAAAGCGCACGAATTAGGAATGTCCGACACTCACTTTATGAATGCAACCGGGCTTCCACATCAATGGCAAGTAACTACTTCGAGAGATATGGCCATACTTGCATGGAAGACACAGCGTAATTTCCCAACTTATTACCCTTACTTCTCTACGCATAGTTTTAATTATAAAGGTCGTGAATTACGTGGAATCAATAAGTTTACTGCCAACTATCCCGGAGCAGAGGGGATGAAAACAGGATTTACCTGTGGCTCTGGCTACAATTTGATTTCTGTAGCTAGTCAAAATGGTAAGCGGCTTATCGGAGTCATACTGGGTGGCATGACAAGTCCAGAACGATATCAATTAATGACTAACATGATGAATAACGGTTTTGCAAATAATTTCAATCCTAATCCAGCTAAAAACATCAACACGATGACAACCAATTTCGCTGGCACCCCTCCTTATCAGCTCGGTTGTGGCAATAAAGCTCCTACAACTATTAGTTCGAGTAATGAAGGCGTGCACAAGCACAATAGAACAAAACATACCGGCAAACATCATCACCATACAATAAAAAGAAAAGCTCTTACAAAATCCAACTATTTTAGTGACTCAACAAAACCCATTAATAGTAAGCCATCTAACAAGAAAGAAAATTTAAGTAAAAACCAACTGACTTCCAAAGCATTATCAGCGCATAAAAAGAGCCCTACTAAATCAAAAACCAGGAAATCACACTATCACCACTCCTAGATGTCCTAGGAGTCTGTCGGACTTTTCATTTCTAATGCGCGCTATCTGGTAAAATAGCGGCCTGTTCTACACAAAATCTCAATTGACCCATGGCCCGTTTCATCCAATACGATCGATACCAACAATATATTCTGCCACCGTCGGTTGATGAATGGCTGCCGGAAGACCATCTGGCACGTTACATCGTTGAAGTGATTGACCAACTGGATTTATCTCAGCTGACCAACCGGTATTCGCGCAGTGGTTCCGAAGCCTATCATCCTGCTTTACTGTTGGCTTTATTGGTTTACGGTTACGCCACCGGCACCTTCTCCAGTCGCAAAATCGAACGAGCAACGCATGATTCCGTGGCATTCCGTTTCATCGCTGCCAACCTACATCCCGATCACGACACCTTGGCCAACTTCCGGAAGACTTTTCTAGTGGCGTTGGAAGACTTGTTCGTGCAAGTACTCGTTTACGCTCAGACTATGAAGTTAGTCAAACTGGGCAATATTTCGCTGGATGGCACCAAGATTAAGGCCAACGCCTCTAAACACAAAGCCTTATCCCACGGCCATATCGAAAAGCTAGAAGTCCACCTTCGTGAGGAAGTACACGCCTTGTTGGCCAAAGCGGCGAAAACCGATCAGCAAGAGACCAACAACGAACACGATTTGCCCGCCGAAATCGCTCGTCGCGAACAACGCCTGCAAGCCCTAGCCGATGCCAAAACCAAGATTGCCGAGCGTGCCGCCCAACGCGATCAACAAACCCAGCAAGAGTACATTAACAAAGTCGCTCGCCGCGAAGCCCAGCGCGAAGCGGGAGAAAAGCCGCGCGGCAAAGAACCTAAAGCACCCGAAACAGGCCCTCAAGCCAAAGACCAAATTAATCTGATCGATGAAGAATCAAGAATCATGCCCAGCCACGAAGGCTTTGTGCAAGCTTACAACGGTCAAGCGGCGGTGGATGTTGACAGCATGCTGATTGTCGTAGCCAGGCTTACTCAGCAAACCAACGATAAACAGCAAGTCGAGCCGATGCTGAACGAGCTGGATAAACTGCCGTCCGAACTAGGCAACCCTGATACCCTGTTGGCCGACAACGGTTACTTCAGCCAAAACAACGTCAAAGCCTGCGAAGACAGAAACATCACACCGCTGATCGCTTTGGGCCGTGACACACACCATCTTCCTTTAGATGCTCGACTCGCGGTGGATGCGCCCGCGCCAGACAGTGATGATCCCGTGGTAAAAATGGCTCACACACTAAAAACCAAGCAAGGTCGCGTGTTGTATGGAAAGCGAAAATGTACCGTCGAACCCGTGTTTGGCATCATCAAACAGATCATGGGCTTTCGACAATTTTCATTACGAGGTCTGCAAGCGACCTCGGGTGAATGGAAGTTGGTGGCCATGGCCTATAACTTGAAACGGATGCATATATTGATGGCCGGATAA
>CAJAHC010000077.1 GCA_903939355.1 uncultured Methylococcaceae bacterium
GATTTGTAATCAGCCGGTCAGGAGTTCGAATCCCCTCACTAGCTCCAAATAAATCAAAGGCTTAGATGATTTTTCATCTAGGCCTTTTTTATTTACTGTAGTCTTTTTGTAACAGCCTTATAGAGTCACTGTTTTTTATAGATAAACAGCTGCTCTACCTTTTTCCTTCAATTTCGTATTTTCAGCAAACTCTTTTAAGTGATCGCTGGATAAATGAGCATAGCGCATTACCATCGTTAAATCAGCCCAACCTCCCAATTCTTTTAGAATATGTAGAGGTGTGCCGTTTTGTACGTGCCAACTAGCCCACGTATGCCTTAAATCATGCCATCTGAAATCTTCAATACCGGCACGAATTAAGCCTTTACGCCAAGCGTGGTTATTAGCGCGGGTAACGGACTTGCCCTTATAAGTAAAAACAAAATTATCATTTTTACCTAACTGCTCACGAATCACTAACAGGGCATCACTACTTAAAGGCACGGCAATCGCTTTATTTGCTTTTGCTTGTTCCGGATGTATCCACGCACAATGACGTTTCATATCCAGTTGTGACCATTGCAGACCTGTTACATTTGATTCGCGTAACCCAGTTGCCAAAGAGAATCTTACCATTGCACATAAATGTACTGGCAACTCCTTAAGCAATCTATCTACTTCGTTATGAGTAAGCCACCTTAACCGTGTAACCGGCTCAGGTAGTAACTTAACCGCTGGAATGGTATCTATCCATTCCCACTCATCTTTTGCACATTTTAGTATTGCTCTTACTAATGCCAAAACACGATTAACTGTCGCATTACTAACGCCACTTTTCAACTTAGCTAATTTAATAACATCGACCAAATCCTTGTTTATTTCATCAATGTGTTTATTATTTAAGTGTGAGTTTAACCAGAGCAAATGCTTTTTATCATCTCCCAGGCTTTTTTTGTGGCTACGCTCACTTAACCATCTAATGACAACTTCTTTCCAAGTGTGGCGAGGTTTAGACCCCAAGTTTTTAACTCGCCACCCTTCTGCTTTTATTTTATCGTGTAGTTCTTGAGCTTCCTTTTTTATCGTAGTCCGAGCAGATCGTTGTATATACGATCCGTCTGGTCTTGCGATACGTAACCACCACGTTTCCCCGCGTTTATAGATTGACATGATTCTTTAACTCCATTTGTAGTTAAGCCACCATCAACCAATCGCAAGACTTGCCCACGGTCAGGATATCTACCACTTACATAATCCGCAAGATGTTCTTTTACAAAAACCCATCTTTTCCCGACCTTTCTAGCAGGAACAACACCAGTATTTGCTTTGCGCCGTAAAACTTCTTTATTCATCAATAAAAAGTCTGCGGCTTCTTGTAAGCCAAATGTCTGCATTGTTACCACCCATGATTAGCCAAGAAAAAATAACTTGCGGATTAAATGTTAGCAGAAGTTTTTATTTATAACAAGAGCTTTGCTTTTTATATAAATAAACTATTTGATAGGAGTAGTCGAAAATGTAAATTAGGCGAGCTGACCTGAGCTTGTACGGGAATTGACTATAAAACAATAGTAGTACTTCATGACTATGAAAGCCAATAGTGTGCCGGCCCTGATAGGATTAAACAATGAAGGAATGTTATTGATACGTTTTAGCCCAGGCAGTAAAGCACTGCCAGAGCTAAAACCACAGATAGAATTTAACTTCTAAAAAAATAATGACCAGCAAAGCTATCATGATCCATCATTAAATCGTGCGCCGCCCATTCCCAATTAATGCAGGTATAAGGCCAGGCCAGTGATGTATTTATTGAGCCGGTATCTTCTGCCCACTGCTCCGCAAAATCGGCATCTGATGAGTAGGAGCCGACATAACGATCGGCAATTTCATCTAGCGCCAAACCACAGGCAAAGCCGGCAGAGAAAACGTCTTTATCCAAATTGGATTCAGCCAGCAAACCCGCATAATCAAAAAAATCTGATGACAAATCATACTCGCCAACAAATTCCGAGGGTACATCTTCATAATCACAGACAATCCATTCTTCATCTGTTTGCTTGGCTTCTATAAAAATGCCGCTGCATTCTTTGCAACATTTAACCACTGAGCCAATAACTACATGGCCGCAGCGCTGACAGCGCGACGACAACACATTGCCATCACCGTTTTTATAATTGGCCTCAAATAAACCTTTGCTGACGGCTTGCCCATAATCTGTTTGATCCATTCCGTCTAATTCGATGGTAAACGGAAGACAATAACCAGACACATAAGCGCCTAATGGATATAATGTAATATTCATAATCTGTAACCTAAACATTGCGATTGTGGAAACTGGCGGGGGGTGTCAGAAACCTCTCGCCAACCTTTAAAAATAACCTTTACTACAGGGTTATAATATCAAATATTATCAAAAAAATCAATCAGTTATAGTATTTTTATACAAAAATATACCTGCCAAATTACGCCATTTATCGGGCCTGTCAAGGGTTCAGATAAAAAAAC
>CAJAHC010000078.1 GCA_903939355.1 uncultured Methylococcaceae bacterium
ATCTTCCAAAAGCAGAATTGCTATATAGGGGCTGTCGGCTAAAATGGTAAGCATAAGCAACCCAAGCACAGTAAGGCCGGCCAATTTAATATGGGTCAGAAATACGTCACTAGCGTTTGTCAAATAAGTCTTTGGCGCATGATGCCAGATTGGTTTTATTGTCATAGTTGTTAGTTTTTTGGTGTTATACGAATTATGTCTGTAGATGCTTCTATGCAATAATTTGTTTGTACTTGCACGGTCTTGTGCAGATTGTCAGGATGTGGGTAACCATTGCTGCCGTCAAAACGACGGGCATCATCAATCAAAATAACGTGTGTCTTGCATGGTGATGTTAAAATCACTGACAGCTCAGCACTGACTGGTGTATCAATATCACCCTGGGCGTTAGAGCCGCCACTGTAGTGACCGTCTAGCCAAAACAATGCTGACTCAGTCATTTGATTTACGAAGGTTGGCATCAAGTCACCACTGTCGCCATGCAGTAAGTCGATATTTGTGTAGGGTTCAAAGCGTCTTATCACTCGCTGATAATAGTTATCGGCCAGTTCAATACTAGTGCAATGTATATTTTTATCATGCGCTGTGTAAGTCAAGGTGTCACCTAAGTGTGTACCTGTTTCAATAAAATGATTAAGTCCGTATTTATGCAGTTAAGCCGTTAATATTTTACGTTTAACGGGGCGGGGCAATACCCGTGCAGTCTTAATGATTCAGCGCCCTATCTAGGTTAGTTTTTTGTGCGTGTCTAATAGGGTAGTATGCCTAGGCGACTTAAATGCTATTTTATATTTGTTTGTACGGTATTCACGGATCCTATTTATTTTAAATTAAAGTTTAACTAAAGTATTGCGACTCAACATACTCATCCAAAAAAAGTTGATGACAGAAAACACGACCAGCGCCCCCACTACTCCATCAATACCTGCATAAGCTGCTCCGAGCAAATTGCATAGTGCGCCAATGAGAGCTGTAACTATTTTTGGGGTTATTTGTTCTTTTACTTTCATTTCTGAGGCCAGCTTTATTCCTAGAACTTGGCTAGCTGCAAAAACTCCACCTGCTAGCAACACCCATGGCAGTAAATATGAACTACCACGGTATAGTGTTGCAACCAAAATTCGGAAAATAAGTTCATGAAATATTGAAGTAATTAAAAATCCAACTGCAGTGAATAAAAGCGAAAGCTGCACTATACGCCAAGTTAGTCGATGGACATTAATATTACGCGCATGATCTGTCGTGTCACCTGACCGTTGAAATAATATCGGCGCAATAAAATTTGCCATTAATCCAGTAGCCATAGCAATAGGCGCATAACCCAACTGAAACACTACGACATATTGGCCAACTTCTGTTATGGTTGTAAAGGTTTGCATCGCCCATCTGTCTGATACTAGCTGTATCCAAGTGAAGATTCCCCAGGTAGAGAAGGGCAAAGAAAAAGCCCACATCTGTCGGATCCATTGATGATCTATTGCGGACTTTGTCTTTTGTACTTGAATAGTAGTTTGACGTAGAAAAAAGAGCTGGGAAAATGTAATTAACATGGAGGAAAGTGCATAGCCAACGACCACTGCAGCACTTGAGTTTCCTAGCCAGGACATTACGAACAGCGCCAGCCCAATTTTTAGCCAGGCATCCAGACCACCATGCAAAGCTACAACGGCGCGTTGGCGGGCGGCATTCTGTATGCCACTTAACGTGTTGTTGTAAGCTCCAAAAACCGAAAAGACTAAGGCCGCTGTCGTTAATGCGATCCACTGTGAATAGTCTAACCATAATAGACCAGTAATCACTAGCAGACTGATGACGACAACTACCAGTGTCGCATAGCCCATTAGGCGGCGGGTTGCGTGTAAATAGCCGAGTAGATCCTGTTTTTCGGCTGCAATGGAATAAAAACGACTAATTCCATTGGTTACTCCGCCCATCACTAATTGATTCACTAATCCTGCAACGGTAAGGCCTAAGGCCAGTTGGCCGTATTGTTCGGGATCAAGATGTTCGGTAAGTACACGCACCAACACCAATGTGGCGGCGACTGATAAGATTTGCCCAGCAATGATCCAACTACCTTCTTTTGCGAGGCGTTTAATTCTTGTCATGTTTTACTTGTATTGGACTTTAATTTTTCAATGGTTCGTATTATAAGCATTTAAAATTAATTCATCACGCTGCCCCAGCGTAGGATAATTAATTAACACGGCTTTATATATACCCTTAAACACAAACAAACTGCCTGCAGAAGCGCCGATAATACCACAACGGCTAATTAAGGCGATTATATCACCGAGCTTGCCGGCACCACCTAGGAGGCTGTCCTAGAATAAGGTTATAAATTGAGTATCCTCTAATTGGATTCAGCGAAATTTAAATTTTCCTGAAACCATTTTAAAATCACCCAAAACAGCTCTGTTTTGGTATTAGATGTAAGTTGATGCAATTGGATGCAATTATTGGGGTTTTTGTCCGATGTTTTGTTTATTTGTTTAGCTGCATTTGTGTTTTTATTTTTGTTATCCATGCAGTTTGGCTGATCGGTTTCGCGTTGCTCTACCCATCTTACGGTTTAGGTCGTCGGGGTTTTGGCACGCTCCTACAAAACTAATTGTGTATCTGGCCCACGCTTGGCCATGTGATCTGTTCAGCGGTGTTTTATTTGTATACGCGTAGATCCCTGTTATTTCGCACGTGGTTTTTTAGTAAGTTGGTGTTTGTTTTTTTTCAATCCAGTAAAAGGGTTGCTACGGGGACGTTTTTTTAGTTTTGATATTATATTATAAAACGTCTATTTTTAATGGGTAATGTTGTTTGTGGTAATTGGATGCAATTGAGGGTGTTTGTGTTGTTTCTATGCTTGGCAGTGTGTGACGCTGGAGCGTCACTGTCTGCATTCCCACGCGGAGCGTTGGAACGATAGGTGTTTGTTTTTCTGGCTTTTTTTGTCGCGTGTTTAGTGTCGTAGAGGGGCAATGGCATCGCCGTATGTAGCCGTGTTTGCTACTGTTGATGGGTTTCGCGTTGCTCTACCCATGCTACGTTGGGTGTTCTGGTTTTGTTTGGCTGATGGGTTTCGCGTTGCTCTACCCATGCTACGTTGGGTGTTCTGGTTTTGTTTGGCTGATGGGTTTCGCGTTGCTCTACCCATACTACGTTGGTGTTGTGGTTTTGTTTGGCTGATGGGTTTGGCGTTACTCTACTCAGTCTACATTTTATGTCATTTGCTCTGCATGTGATCGGTAGGAGTTTGTTTTTGTGGCTTTTTTTACCAGGTGTTTAGGGTGTTGCACTAATTGGCATGGCTTGTTCACACTTTGGATGGTTATTACCCTTAGTTAATCAGCATGTCGCACTAGGTGCTAAGCGCTGTCCATTATTTGGAATGGTCTTTCTATCCTTTGGGATGTGCGTTCCAGGTAAGGCTTAGTGGTAACGCAGTAAACTGCTTGGCGACAGTGATTGCGCGTTTGCGATAGGTCGTTATGCGTCTTACCGCTCATCGTGTCGTATGCGTGTTCTACATAATGGGATGTCGTGTACAGATTGTGCGTGGTTCTGTTTATAGTGTGCGTCGTTGGTTTTAAATTAGTTGATATTAATCAACTAGTCTGTGCAGTTAGTTTTAGAGTGTGTGTGAATAAAAAATGCTTGATTTTTTTGTAAAGCGGGCGTAAATTTTTTCCGCTGATATTTTTTACTAGACTTTTTTCTTTTAAGAGGATTCATCTCATGACTAATTCATAGACTATTCCACGTACCGATGTAGGCAGACGCGATTTATTGCAGCATCTTAGTATTCAATTACCCAATTATGCTACTGTTTTAGAAGTTAGTGCGTCTGACATCGGGCAAGTTCAAGCGGGTTCTGATTGGTTTGATTACATTCTTAAGGTAGAAGAGGCGGGGCAGCGTTATACCGATGGTAATTTTGGCCTTAAACGGGTGCTACGCGATGGCCCTAAAGGTACGATTATTAATCTGCCAGCCCCTTTGGTGGTCATTACGCCACCCACTTCAGAACCTTATGCAGATATTCTTGGTTTTTTGGGTGCGTTGATTGTGCGCATTAAAAAGCATAAAAATTATACCGAAGCAATCGGTAAAGCTTTGCATATTATTCCTGCTCAAAACCCCGCCCCTGATCCGGCCTTGTTGCAACCGGATTTAACTTATGATTTTAATGCCGGTCATCCGGTTTTGTATTGGTACCATAATGGTACCGATGCCTTGGTCATAGAAGCCGATTACGGCACCGGCACGTTTGGTTTAGTAGCCATTCAAATGACCACCCAGTTTGAAGATAGCGCGCCGTTGCCCGCACCCGGCACCGTGGCGCTTTGGAGGTATCGGGCTATTTATCGTATTCGAGATAATCAAGTCGGGCAGTGGAGCAAGGTTTTAGACGTTAGTGTTAAAGGGTAGTGGGTGGTCACGTAGGATGGGTAAAGGTAGCGCCGATTCCATCGGTTATTGGTATTAATTGATGGGTTTTGCGTTGCTTTACCTATCCTACGTTTTAGGTCGCCGGGGTTTTGGCACGCTACCGCCCTACTGTGTCACGGTCAGCAAGCGCGGGTTGTGTTGATTTTGTAGGGGCGTCTTTAACCGCGAGTATCACAAATAGGTTCGATGTTCACTCTTTGAACGCACTATAGCATGGGGCTGTTTTTTTGGGTGATTTTTTTCCTAAATGCTTTTTATAGTCTATGGGCGTATTAGCCATCGGCTATTGCTATTGTTGGTGGGTTTTGTTCGGTTTGGCTTATTGATGGTTTTGCGTTGCTCTACCTATCCTACGTTGGGTGTTGTGGTTTTGTTAGGCGTCTTCTTTAGCCACTGCCGCCAGTATATTCATCTGGACGGTATTGTCGATGTAACAAAAGTCCCAACTGGTTTTCTGGTAAACCATCGCGTAGCAAGGCAGAAATTAAAATATTGGTATCAATTAAAACTCTCATGAACCGCTTCGATACGCCTCAATCTCAGCGGCAATCTCTGCTTCGGTCATATTTTTTGCTTGCGGTAAGCTTTGG
>CAJAHC010000079.1 GCA_903939355.1 uncultured Methylococcaceae bacterium
AAAATGAACCCTTGGGATAATTTTATTAGGTGATTTTTTACACCCAAATGAGAATATTTTTTTAAGACAACCAGCAATTTTTAACCAAACCAAAGAGGTATTACCATGCCAAAATATATAATAGAACGAGAAATTCCCGGTGCAGGGTCATTAACAGCTCATGATCTACAAGGTATATCGCAAAAATCATGCGGCATCCTAAACGAAATGGGGCCAAAAATTCAATGGCTAGAAAGCTATGTTACCGATGATAAAGTCTACTGTGTTTATATCGCTCCTGATGAGGCCACTGTAAAAGCACATGCTAAACAAGGTGGATTTCCCGCCAATCGTATTTCCCAAATTAAAACCATGATTGATCCAACTACCGCCGAAAGCTGAAGACATCTATCTAAAATACCAGAGAATTATGAATCCTGGTATTTGCATAATTATAATAAATAGAGGAAATGAGGATGAAAAAAGCTCAAAAAAAAATACACCATTTAGCCATTTGTTGACCGCTTGTGCATTTACAGCCTTAACACTTTCGCTCGGTGGCATTGGTATAGCCACAGTAAAGGCTGATGAAACCTGCCAGTCACCTTACATGGCTAAAATTGTTGGGCAAGAAGATTTTGTTTATATTTGGACGTTAGGTGCCGAAGGTATAGGTGATGAACAAGATAAACTGGTCACAGTCGACGTAAATCCCAAATCACCAAAATATGGTAAGGTTATAAACAGTCTCTCAGTAGGCGGCCGCAATGAAGCACATCATTCGGGCTATACTGATGATCGCCAGTATCTATGGGCAGGATCGCTGGATACCAGTAAATTGTTTATTTTTGATGTTCATACTGATCCTGCAAAACCTAAGCTGACCAAAACCATAACTGATTTTGTATCAAAAAGTGGTGGCATAGTTGGTCCACACACTACTTATGCTTTACCAGGCCGTATGATTATAACTGGCTTATCTAATAATAAAGATCATGGTGGTCGTACTGCTGTCGTTGAATATACTAACGAAGGTGATTACGTAGCAACTCACTGGACACCCACAGATAACAATCTGGAAGGCGCAATTAAGAGCGGAAAATACGCTGACGGTTACGGTTATGATTTAAGAGTTTTACCTAGGCGTAACCTAATGTTAACGTCATCATTTACTGGTTGGTCCAATTATATGATGGACTTTGGTAAGATGCTTAGCGACCCTGAAGCCATGAAACACTTTGGCAACACCGTTGTGCAATGGAATCTCCATACCAAACAACCTAAAAAGGTATTTGATGTGCCTGGAGCGCCGTTGGAAATTCGCTGTGCTTGGGGTGAGAATCATAATTACTGCTTTACCAGTACTGCACTCACTTCAAAAATATGGTTGATCTACGAGGACAAAGCGGGAGAATGGCAAGCTAAAGAAGTTGCTGATGTGGGCGAGCCCAGCAAAATTCCTTTACCTGTCGATATATCCATACAAAGTGATGATAAAATGCTCTGGGTAAACACCTTTATGGACGGTAAAACTCGTGCATTTGATATATCCGATCCTTTCAAACCCAAACAAGTGTTTGAGCAAAAAATTGGTGCACAAGTCAATATGGTTTCATCCAGTTGGGACGGTAAACGTTTGTATTACACTTCATCGCTGCTGGCCAACTGGGATAAAAAGGGCGCTGATAATGAGCAGTTTCTAAAAGCCTATGATTGGGATGGCAAACAATTAAAAGAACAGTTTTCGATAGACTTTACCAAAGAAAAATTGGGGCGTGCACACCAAATGGTTTTGAATGCCTATTCGCTTTATAGTGCCAATGAACCCGCTCCTTCTGAAAATATTATCTCCAAAGTGACGCTGAAA
>CAJAHC010000080.1 GCA_903939355.1 uncultured Methylococcaceae bacterium
CGTATCCGTACAACTGGGCACTAATATTAATACACAACCTGATTCTACCTGTTGTCTTGCAATTAAGGGAAATTCGCTGTCGTAACAAATATTAATTGCAATTTTACCAAATTCGGTATTAAAGCATTTTATCTCTTGACCCCCTTCAATGAGCCATTGTTCTTTTTCAAATCGGGTCATCATTAATTTGTCTTGGTAATCAAATTGACCGTCAGTCATAAATAAATAAGCTCGGTTTCGGTAGCTCTCAGATTCAATCAATACCGGAAAGGTGCCGGCTTGAATAATACACCGGTATTGTTTTGCTAATGATGTAAACAATATAATAAAATCAGCATGTAATGTTTGCATTGCAGCCAGTTGTTTACTTAAGGATGAATAGATGGGCTGGCCAAATAACGAGGCAAGTTCCATGCTGAAGTATTCAGGAAACAAAAGGATTTTTGCATCTTGAGAAATAGCATCGACAACCCACCTCTCAATTTTTTGCTCATAAGACTTCCAATTTTCAAGAAAGCTTATATCGTACTGGGCTGTAGCAATTTTAACATTCATTTTTTCAGCCAAAAAGTCATGGGTTTTGGAGTCTCATCAGTATCATCGAGATCTTTCCACAAATATGTAGTCTTAAGTTCGGGATGTTTAAAATAACCACGCTTGTTCCAAAATGAATCCAAAGGCACATAATTGTGCGGACGTCTAGGATGTTTCAAAGGTCGTTCTACGCAACAAAAGGTAATGGTTTTAAAGCCACCCAGCTCTTTGGCATGTTCTTCTCTTTGCTCAAAGAACTGCACACCTAAACCCAAACCTCTATAATTTTTATTCAAAACCGATTCACTACAATAAAAAACTTCTTCAAGATTATAATTGTTTTCGAGAAAAGGTCTTTTAAGCTCATCCGTTTCATATTTCATAGGAAGCGCCGTGGATGCACCAACGACTTTCTCACCATCAATTGCTAAAACGATAACACTGGCGGGTGTATCAATATAAGTCTGTAGATATTTTTCTTCATATTCATAGTTACCGTCATATAAATAAGGAAAATCTCGAAAGACCTCAATTCTAAGGCGTGCAAGTTCAGGAATATACTGGCTTAGCGCTTTTCCACTACATCTTTCGATGCGAAGATTTTTGGTGTTGAGCATTGGCTTTAATTAAGAGAAAAAAATTGCATTTTATTCGAACTGTTGAAAAACACACAAGACTATGCGATCCAAAAGCCATTTAGCTTTAGGTTTTACATGATTTATTAATACTTTTTCCAGATATATAAGCTAACAAGATAGCAATTGTTGAGCCTATAGTATCTGCCAGCCAATCAGCAGAATCAGATTCACGTCCATGAATAAAGGATTGATGCCATTCATCAGATAAACCATATAGCGCACAAAACGATATACTAAGCAGTATAAGTACAATAGATGAAGCAATTTGATAATGTAACACACGCCATATCAATATACCCATAATAAAATAAGCACCTGCATGATAAAGTTTGTCCTGATAATCCATACCAAAATCAAAAGGATTTTTAACTGAACTTTGATCAGAAAGCCAATAAATTAGAGCACAATAAGCCAATAGCGCTAGCAAATCCAAGATTTTAACCATATATAATTTTTTTAGTCATGAAAAATATTTTTGAGTATGCTGAAGCCTTTTTGCACAATGGGGCTTTTAACGAAAAACTGGCATTAACACATCAAGCTTGGCAAGCCTCTAAAAGCGGTCAATTGAGTTTTTTATCGTCGTCACCAGTATTATCAATTGATAAAGTAGTTTTTCCAGAAAAACCGCTTTTGTTAGCCCCTCGTGATATGCCCAAACGGAAATTGGGTAGTGCAGAAGGTGTTTCAGCTTTTTTTCACGCAATTGCTCACGTTGAATTTATAGCCATCTATTTAGCTTGGGATATACTCTATCGTTTTCGTGGCTTGCCAAAACAATTTTATCTAGATTGGTTAAAGGTTGCTGATGAAGAAGCCCAACACTTTGAACTTATTAGAACCCATCTACAAACCATGAATATAAGTTATGGCAACTTGCCAGCCCATAACGGCTTATGGGATCACGCCAAAGACACCGCTGATGATCTGTTGGCAAGATTAGCATTGATCCCCCGCTGCATGGAAGCCCGTGGACTGGATGTGACACCCGCTATCATTGAAAAATTTAAACAACTGGGTGACGAAACAAGTGTAGTACTTTTAAACCGCATCCTCACGGATGAAATAGATCATGTAAAACAAGGCTCTTACTGGTTTAAATGGCTTTGTGAGCAACAAAACGTGGAGCCCGAAGCCAAATATCGACAATTAATTGAACAATATTATCAAGGAGGGAAGCCAAAAGGCCCCTTTAACAGAGAATTGCGTATAATTGCAGGCTTCTCTCATACAGAGTTAAACTGGCTGGAAAACAAACCTTATGAAATCACAAAAAATTTTTGATACCCCCCTCTTTGGCTTGGGCTTTAGAGTTTTTTTTGCCTTAGCTGGATTATCTGCACTCATTTTAATCGTACTTTGGAATGCAATTTTCAAAGACGAATTAATAATAAACAATTATTTTACCCCCCGATATTGGCACGCCCATGAAATGTTAATGGGTTACTCTGTTGCTGTTATTACCGGTTTTTTATTGACTGCCGTCAAAAACTGGACCGGCAAACCTACTCTAATCGGAGATAAGCTCGCAGCGCTTGCTTTGTTATGGCTTTATGGGCGTATTTTACCGTTTTATGCAAATTCTTTACCTGATGGTTTTATTGCATTAGTAGATTTTGCTTTTCTTCCTATTTTAGCCTATCAAATCAGTAAGCCGATTATAAAAGCAAAATATTGGCAAGGCCTTTTATTTGTAGGATTACTACTACTATTAGCAGTAGGGAATGGTTTAATTCATGCAGATATCTTGGGATTATGTCAAAACACAGCATGGTTAGGCATTCAACTCGTCATTGCTATCATTATTGTCCTGACCCTAATCATTGCCGGACGAGTGTTACCCTATTTTATTGAACGCGGCTTGTCAGGTACGTTCATTATTAGAAACCCGTTATTAGATACACTATCAATTGCTTCTGCAGCACTAGTATTTGCCTTGCAATTAAAAGGTATCTCAGGGACATTTCTGGCTCTGACAGCTATTATTGCAGCCGGCTCAAATTTTTTACGCCTAAGGAGCTGGTATGTCCAACGTATATGGTATGTACCTCTGTTGTGTGTACTCTATGCTGGATATAGCTGGATTATTGTGGCATTTTTCTTAACAGCCTTGTCAGCATATTCTTGGATTTCACCATCACTTGCATTACACGCATTTACTCTTGGTGGTATTGGTGTATTAACCTTAGGAATGATGGCGAGGGTTTCATTAGGCCATACTGGACGAGCTATAAAGGCTTCAAATGCAATCATATTAGCTTTTGTATTAATTAATGTCGCCGCAGTATTTAGAGTTTTATTCCCTATACTAGTACCTAACTGGTATAACTTGTTATTTTATGGCTCAACCTTAGCTTGGCTGGGTGCATTTTCTTTATTTATATTTGTTTACGCCCCTATTCTTAACAGTCCACGTATTGATAACCGGGAAGATTAATGCTCAATAAATTAGATGATATTGTTGACTTGATTACCGGCTCCTTGGTCTTATTCTCCAGTATTGGTCTATTTGCTTTAACCTTGAATGCTCGTTATACCCATGCAATAGGGCGAGTAAGAGATATTTATGATGATATCAAAAAAAGTGATGAGGCAATCAAATTAGCAAAAGAACTAAAGGTAATGGTACTTAGATGCCATCTACTTAAGTGGAGTTTTGGTTTATTATTGTGTAGCGGCATAAGTAGTGGAATATTCTTATTGAGCTCTATCTTTTTCAGATATCTAGGCTATTTCAATGAAGACACTTTATTAGTTATTGTAGTCTTTAGTGTTTTCTTTATCTTTAGTTCAATGATTTTTTTATTTATTGACGTTATGGCTTCTTTAAAAGCCACCCTAATACACATCGAAATATCAAAATAAAGCGTGTATCAAAATTATTAGGGAGTTCCGTCACAAGCTCTGGGTTATCAAAGATAAGGTAAAAGGTAAAACCAGATGACTATACCTTCAACCTTGAGCCTGTGTTTAGTTAATCTTCGCTTGTATACCGTTTTGCATAGCATTCCAAATGAAGAATATCAATACGATAGCCTTTACTCATCTATAAGAAAATTCAGCGAGCATCACAGTATGGGAGGCGTTACTGGGCAAGAACCATAACAACCGTCAATAATTTGTTTGCTATAGTCAACACATTTATACCCGATAATCCTTAAATATCTAGCTCAAATGGCTTACTTGCAAGCTATACTAACCAATTGTAATTATTATAATTTTATTAATACTGTTAGTATTCCAATCAACTTTTAACTATTTTGGATTTTAATATGGCATTCTCTACGGCTAATCTTTGTGACACCTTTTGGGAAAAACATACTCTTCAAATAGCTGAGCCAGTATTCAACAATTTTGGCGGTCACTCCCTATTTTCAGGTCAAATAACAACACTGAAAACCTTTGAAGTTAATGTGTTGATTGCCCAGGTTCTTTCAGAAAAAGTAGAAAACAGAGTGCTTGTCATTGACGGTGGCGGATCAACAGTTTCGTCTGCTGCACTGAACTATTCATTCACTTCGATTGATGGTCGCGAATTGAATCCCTCGACATTGAAAGGCAAGATTGTCTTTA
>CAJAHC010000081.1 GCA_903939355.1 uncultured Methylococcaceae bacterium
AAGAATTAATTTTATATTTAGGTATGTTTATTAAATCTAATTCTGAGTTATTTGTCGATATCTATACGATAAGAGTCGTAAATATTCTTCAATTAATTATCATTAATCAACAACGAAAATCTAATAACGCTTCAGTAGAGCAGGCATTTTATGAAATACTCTCTCTGTCACCCTATGAACTAGCTCAAAATTTAAAGACATCTTTAGAAGGTTATCATTCTCTACAAGAGATGTTGGATTTATCGCACACCACTCAATATCAAAATTATTGTGATTATCAATTCAAAACAGTTGATTGGTATGATTGGAGAGAGCAACAAGGTAGTTTTGGAAGAGAAAATCAGGCATTTTTTTCAGGCATTTGGAGTGTTTTGCATCATTGCCAAGGCCTAATGATAGGCTCAGTAACAAATAATAAAAACATAATATTTAGTGAACAAATATTATCTCAGATGACTGCAGGTGAGCAGAGCTTCAAATTATACGTTAGTCATCTTCTTAATAAGATTCACTCGCCTGTTTGTCGACAAATGACTTTAGAGGCAATAGAGGCAATAGGCTTAATTTTCAAAACGAGTAAATCAGCATACCGAAACCACGTTATATCTACAGATGATATTATTAATCAAGCAATAGATTCCAATTTGCAACAAACTCCATTTAATTTAGAAACATACAACAACTATGCTTCATCGCCGCAACAAATTTTTTACAGATTATCTAGGAAACAGGTGGCAACTGCTTTTATAATGTGTTAATGCAAGCTGATATAACTAAAGGAGTTTATAGTGAACTTAGCAGGTGATATTGGTGGGACAAAGACTGTTTTATCTCTTTTAACAAAGGATAAAAACGGTCAATTAATCTGTCAAAAAGAGCAAGTGTTTCTTAGTCAGCACTTTTTGACTTTTGATGATATTTTGGATAATTTTTTACCTCAGGACTGCTTCATTAAATCAGCTTGTTTTGGCGTTGCAGGTCCAATAATCAATCAGCGTTGCCAGACGACAAATTTACCTTGGTTACTTGAGACAGAAATCCTAGAAATAAGGTTTCAGGGCGCGCAAATCAAATTAATTAATGATCTAGAAGCAATGGCATTAGGCATGTTGCATTTAGCCGATGATGAATTATTAGAATTAAATCCAAATGCAGAAACACAAGCCGGGAATATTGCGGTTATCGCTCCAGGAACTGGGTTGGGTCAAGCGCTATTATTTTGGGATGGGTATATTCATCACTCTATAGCAACTGAAGGTGGGCACACTGATTTTGCACCAGTCAATAACAGGCAAGATTTGTTATTAGAGTATCTTAGAAGTCTATATCCTGATCATGTAAGTTATGAGCGCATTCTTTCTGGTATAGGATTTAGTCATTTGTATGATTTTATTTGCGCCAAGAAAATTGCTCAGCCTTCTATTCTTGTTCCTCAACTCAGTGATGCCGTAGATAGAAATGCCATGATTTCGCAATTAGGTGTTGAGGGTGCAGATAAAGCCTGCATAGAAACATTAAAGCTTTTTGTCGAAATATTGGGTGCAGAAACGGGTAATCTAACTTTAAAGTC
>CAJAHC010000082.1 GCA_903939355.1 uncultured Methylococcaceae bacterium
CCCGCGCCACAGCCAGTCCTCGCCAATAAAGCCCTTGACCTGCCAGTCCCTGCCGGACAACGAAATCATCTGTGCCATGCTGTTTTCCCTCGCTGAATCATCCCCTACCCTATTTTCCGGACGGGTAGATAACTTCATAATAACTTCTTCAAAACCAAAGTCTTTATAAACAGAAAACAACATATCTATAAAAATAGACACTTCATCTTGTATTTGATTTTCTGTACAAAAAATATGCGCATCATCTTGCACAAAATTTCTAACTCGCATCAAACCATGCAAGGTACCTGATGGTTCATTTCTGTGGCAAGAACCAAACTCAGCTATACGAATAGGTAAATCACGATAACTCTTAATACCTTGATTATAAATTTGTACATGGCATGGGCAATTCATCGGCTTAATTGCATAATCCCGATGTTCCGAATGCGTCGTAAAAATCATCGCACCGAACTTGTCCCAATGGCCTGATTTTTCCCAAAGAGTGCGATCTACGAGTTGCGGCGTTTTAACCTCACCGTAACCATTTACACGTAATTTTTCACGGATAAACTGCTCAATTTGTTGATAAATAATCCAGCCTTTTTCATGCCAGAATACCATACCCGGTGCTTCTTCTTGGGTATGAAATAAATCGAGTGTTTTTGCCAGCTTACGATGATCACGTTTTTCAGCTTCTTCTAATCGATGCAAATAAGCCTGTAATTCTTTTTTGTCGCCCCATGCTGTACCGTATATGCGCTGCAACATTTCATTTTCTGAGTTGCCGCGCCAATAGGCACCTGCAATCTTCATCAATTTGAAACTGCTTAATTTGCCAGTACTGGGCACATGGGGTCCACGACAAAGATCTGTGAATCCACCTTGTTGATATAAAGACAATTCTTGTTCTGCAGATATCGACTCGATCAGTTCAGCTTTATAATTTTCGCCGAGATCTTTAAAAAAACTAACCGCCGCATCTCTGCTCAATACCGAACGACTAATCACTATATCTTCAGCAACCAACTGTTGCATTTTTATTTCAATTGCCTTTAAATCATCCGGCGTGAAGGGTCTTTGATAGGAAAAGTCATAATAAAAGCCGTTTTCTATGACCGGCCCTATTGTAACTTGTGCCTCCGGAAATAATTGCTTAACCGCCTGCGCTAATAAATGGGCCGTTGAATGACGAATGACATCAACACCCTCTTCATCTTTTGCCGTTATAATTTGCAATGAAGCGTCTTTGTCTATCAATGTACTCGCATCAACAAGCACATTATTTACCCGACCTGCCAAGGTTGCCTTAGCCAACCCTGAACCTATTGATTGCGCAACGTCCATCACTGTTACAGCGTTGTCAAACTCACGATTAGTACCATCAGGAAGCGTAATTACGGGCATTTTTTATAATTTTTAATTTCTACAATAAAAAAAAGCACCGCTAAAGCAGTGCTTTAAATATCTGGTAGGCGCGATTGGACTCGAACCAACGACCCCCACCATGTCAAGGTGGTGCTCTAACCAACTGAGCTACGCGCCTGAAGCTTATTCAACTTCAACAGCTTGCCATTATACCAACTGACCATAGTTAAGCAACCCTTAAATAAGTTATCCCTAAGGGGTAGGCTTAATATAAACCTTTACTTAAAAGTATTTTTTAAGTTTACGACCATAATAACAATGAATTTACTAGCAACTATCTTTTACCAACCGGCCTGCGCTTAGGCTCTAATTGAGCTTTAAATGCTGATGGTTCATTTCTTTGTAATCCAGCAAAATCAAATAATAAATCCAACTCTTTGTCTGTCAACTCCATAATAATGAGGAACATAAAATTTACCAGATGATTCTCTGTATGCCGGAAATGTTTTATTTCCTTCAGAATTATTCATTGGTGAACCCATAACAAATGGTTTAATCATTAAATCATTTCTTATTTTTTTTTGCTGCTCTATTGTAAGTTCA
>CAJAHC010000083.1 GCA_903939355.1 uncultured Methylococcaceae bacterium
GCATGTCCTCTGCGAGCACTAGAAGAAAATTAAAAGACGCGATCGCTATTTGTTTTCTGTTCACCAAAGAGGTCGGGGCTTTATTTAAAAGGCCTAAATAAAATGCATATGAGAAAAACCCTAGCAACTTTAGTGCTTTCATGCTTTTTAAGCATCAGCTTTGCTGATATCAATGTCAATGTCGTTAAGTATTTTAATGGTGAAGCTGGCTGCTTTATCTTATACGACTTAATGACCGCCAAGCGCTTAACCGAATACAATCCTAACCACTGCAAATTGCGAGTATCCCCTAATGCTACTTTTGATGTTGCTTTGTCGCTCATGGCATTTGACCAAAATGTGATTAATGAGGGGTCGCTGTTTACCTGGGATGGTAAGCAGTGGAGCACGCCTAGCTGGAATCAAAATCAGAACCCAGAAACGTGGTTAACTTCTTCAGTAGCGTGGGTATCACAAACATTAACGCCGCTCTTGGGGATGAACAAAATTAATAGTTATCTCAAGATTTTTGATTATGGTAATCAAGATTTTTCAGGGGACAAGGGTAAAAATAATGGTCTGACCAATGCCTGGCTAGAAAGCAGTTTGCAAATTTCTGCAGAAGAACAGATGAATTTTTTGAATAAATTAATCGATAATAATTTGCCCGTATCCAAGGCGGCGATGAGTTACACCAAAGAAAATATGTATTTAGAGACCTCTCCTAAGGGGTGGATGTTATACGGTAAAACTGCAAGTGGTAAGGATCCAAATTTAGCATGGCCTGAGGGCTGGTTTATGGGGTTTGTCGAGAACGGTAATAAAGCCTATGGCTTTGTGCTTAATTTTGTAGACACGCAGCCCCCGGAAACAGATGAAGATCCAGGCTTGTTAGCCAAGGACAAGGTCAAAGGGATTTTGACCGAGTTGGGGTATTATTAGGGTGTATGTGGCTTGAGAGGTTGAAATTACATAAAAATATATAAACATATTTTATTTGTAGTTAATACTATTTATTTTTGGATTTATTTTACATTTATTTAATTTAATGTTATAATTAAGTGGTTAACAAGGAAGTTACCCACATGCCGCAAGGAAAAAAATCAGTAAGCTGGTCAGCAGGTCTGATCAGGCCCGCCTCACCATCAGGTCAAGAACCATCGCCTTCAAGTGCGGTAGGGTCAATAGTGCCAGTAAGTAAAATAAAAAAAGCAGAGCCGTATTCATGGGAGTTGAGGGCAAAACATGTATTAGCTGCGTTTAATATAGATGCGCCTAACAGAGTATCCGTTGAATCTGGTGAGTTTGATGAAGCCACAGATAAATTAATAGAATTATATAAATTAAGGCTGGCATATTTAGTAAACAGTAAACCGCTAATAGAGCAACTAGAGCGTATTGAGCGCATAGAGACTTTTGTAGATACTGCGACGCCAGGAAGGCATAAGGTAAAAAGTTTATTAGTGCAGGCGCTAAGGGAAAATACGCATCAAATTTTGAAAAATTTGATGGCCAGTCCTGATGATCAAAGGCTTGCAGCACTTGCTGGAGTTGAAGAAAATATTGCAGGCTATGCGCAGGCAGAAGGCATAATGAGATTAAATCCATGGCTCCAAGAGTTGCAGGATCTTTCAGCGGTAGCGGGTAGCCTAGAGGCAAGTCTTATTAAATACCTTCAAGAACAGGCGCAAGAAGTTTTTAAGTACCAATTCGACGGGAGGATCAGCGGCAAAGAGGCCAGCGTCCACTTCCTGGCTAATGGCCTCCAAAACGGCAGTGATTCACTGGGACATCGGGAGAACCGCCC
>CAJAHC010000084.1 GCA_903939355.1 uncultured Methylococcaceae bacterium
GTCTGCCGATATATTTATCTTTCATCTCGGTAAGTGAATATGATTTAATTTCTGTCTTTGCCATTACTTATTTCTTTAGTTTGTTTTCAAAATATTGTTCTTTGATTCTTACAGCTCTTTCAATCTCATGCTTTGGGACTTTGTCCACTTTCTTTATGAACCCGTGAGTTGCAAAAACTAAAGTATCGGTATTGTCCGATTTGTCCCAAAAAGCAAGAAGTCGGATTTGTAGTCCAGCAAATTTTGTCCGAAATTCCCAAATATCATTTTGAAGTTTTTTGAAGAGTTTCGGGTCGTTTGTCTGCTCAGCAAGGTCAATGTTATATAATATTTTCTTAGCAGTTTTAGAGTCAAGTTCTGAAATGAACTTGTCGGCTTCTTCTAAAAATCTGGTTTGAAATTTTTGCATTTATTTTTTTCACAAAGATAGTCAATGTTTCCAAATATAGCAACATTTAATTTTCGAAAAATGTCGGATTTCCGTTTTTATAAGGTGACGCATAACGTTTTGCAGCTACCCGAAGGGCGGGATATTTACAACAAAAATTGATTTGAAAAACAAATGTTCCATTAACCACAAAACTGTCTTTGGAACACGAAATCCCGCCTTTTGGGTAGGTGCTGTTATAGGCTGGCGTTCTTTCAGTCATTGGTCAGGTTGATTTTATACGTTGTCGGAAACTCACATAAACTTATCAAGTCGCCTTTAATTACTAATAGGTCTGCCGTGTCTAAGAGTTCGTTGTAGTTGTATAAACGATAGAGATAATAATTGGCCTTTTCAATTTTGCTTTTTTCAAGTTCGTTTCGTGTTATGAAAAAGGTTGAATTCTTTTTTCCTTTTGTGGTCTTAACTTCTATGAATATTTTGTTTCCTTCTTTGTCGAAAGATTGGATGTCAAATCCCGTTCCGTCACCTTCGTCTTTTGATGTGTGTTTAACTTTGTCAATTAAATTATGCTTGTTGGCTTCTTTAAGTTTTTCTATTTCGTGTTTCATTACCCAAAGTTCACCCAAGTCGCCTAACCGTTTTTTTTCTATGCCGTTTTGAATAAAGTTGACTGTTCTACCACGAAAACTTATTTGTTCAGTTGAACTTGTCAAGTCGGTTGACAAAACGTTTGTTTCTGTCGTTTCGATTGCTATTGGTGTAGCAGGAATAAAATTTTGGTCTAAATGTATTGTAACTGCATAAATGAAATCCTGCGTCAGAATGTTGAGGTTTTCGTCATAGTAGCAGTCAGCAGTAATTCTATTTTTATGCAGTTTTAAAAGTTCTTGGTCAAGTGAAAGCTCATATCTAATCAATTCACAAATGTTGTTGAAATGTCCAATGTTTTCAATGTGTCCCTTGACTGGCTTATAGATTAGTTCTAATTTTTCGGAGAACTGTTTGAACATTTTAAACTTGTAGAAAAAATATCGTTCAGGATAGCGAAGAACCAAATAAACAATTACTGCTCTTGGGTCTTGATAAGATTTTTTGTTTTCAAATAGTTCATCGTGAACTTCATTAATTCCCAATTGAAAACTTGCTATTCGCTCATACAAATCTTCTTCTTCATTATACAAATTTCTAAAAAGTTGTCTCACCTCGTTTGGTCGGTGTTCTGCATATTGAACTAACATTCTTAAAGGAAAATATTGTCCAGAGTCCATTAAGTTTTTTGTCATTCTTAATGAGGACAACAACATTTCATAGAAGTTCGGTGCGTCAACGTTCCAATTGTCTTGGTAACACTTTACGGCTCTCCACTTGTAAATCTCTTCTTGATTTACTCTGTCAAAATTGAGTTTATACTCGTCTATGTAATGGTTTAGAATTTGTCTGTTCATTGTCGTAGTTGTGTCGTCTGTTACCCTTGCCTATAACGGATTGGCGGTATGTTTTTGTTGCCGATTTCGAAGCACTGACCTGTCAAGTTACACGAAAGTTTATTAGATGCTGAAACGCTGAAATAACTACTGTCTCGGCAATAAAATATACCGCCTGTTAGCGGCTGGTTAACTCCTTCAAAATTTTGTCAAAATCGATTATAGCCAGTTTTATACTCGAAATAACAATTTCGGGATCATCAGTTTGCATCA
>CAJAHC010000085.1 GCA_903939355.1 uncultured Methylococcaceae bacterium
ATGTCGTTGCATTGTCCTTTTCTGTACCCTTGGCAAAACTAAGATAAACAAATTGATTAGTCGCAAAATCGGGGTGCAAAGCCACATCAAATAAACCCGCCTGGCCCTTATAAAGAACCAGTGGTACACCAGAAATTGGCGTCGATAATTTGCCGTCTTTAAGTAATCGTAAGCGTCCTGCTTTTTCAGTCACCAGTGCCGAACCATCTGGCAAAAAGACAATACCCCAAGGGTACTCCAGTCCCGTTGCCATTGTTTCAATATTGATGTTGAAGTGGTTAGGGGGCGTAGTATCAGAGCGTGGGGCATCTGCACCTTCTTGAGTGCAAGCCGTAAGAGCGATTACTGTCAGTAGTAGATTGAGAACATTTTTCATAAGATTGATATTGTAAATATGTTGGCACCCGTTTAACCAGACATTAAGTTTAATATCTTGCATGGGTTTTGTCACAAATATACATCAAGTGCAGTGAACAGGAACTATACTTCAGGGGTGCACCTAAACAGCTCTCAAATACCTCTTTCATGAATTAGCAAATCCGTATTAATTAAAGAGCGCTAGGCATTAAGTTTTTTAGTAAAGCTACCCTTTAGGAGAATATCGATGATTCTATTTCAAAATAAAAAGACATGGGTGTTAATAAGTCTATTAGCCGTTAGTCAGATGGCTTTTGCCACTGATGAGGGTTGCTGGGCTGATTTCTTTGAGCAGGCACAATATGCAGGAAAACATATACGTATTACTGGACCTGCTACGCTCGAGAATTTAGATCAGGTGAATGGAGAGAATTGGAATCGACGAATTCATAGCATTAAAGTCGGCAGCCGAGCGAAAGTGACGGTTTTTCAAAATCCCCGATTTGAAACGCCTTTAACTAAAATGGCTAACAATACCTATTTCATGCACTCGTGGGGTATAACAGAGCAGGACATTAAAGAAGATGCCGAGCTAATCTTTAATGAAAATGCCGCCATACACACGTTAGGTGATTTTGGTTTTAATAATAAAATAAGATCACTAAAAGTAGATTGTATTCAATGATTGATTTTAATCAGCGAGTAAATTAATGTCAGATTATAAAAAATACGTCTATAGAGTATGTGGTCATATTTATGACGAAGCGTTAGGTGATGTAGACTCTAATATTTTACCTGGTACACGATGGGAGGATGTGCCTGAAAATTGGTATTGCCCTGAATGTGGTGTAGCAAAGAACGAATATACGATGATAAATTAATTAATATTTCTATGACCATATGCGCATAATTATCATTGGTTCCGGTGTAGCTGGCGTCAGTTTTGCCGAGCAATATCGATCATATTCGACCAACGATGAGATTACCGTGGTCACCAAAGAAAATGCCGGTTATTATTCAAGGCCTCTTCTCTCCCATGGCTTTAGTCGAGCCAATATTGAACAATCTATTATTCTCAAAACATTCGATACGCTTCGTACCAATAACATCAACGTGTTCGCTGATACTGAGGTAATAGAGATTAATCGCAGTGACAATACGATTACTCTTTTTTGTCAAGAAAGCGTACTCCACTATGATAAGTTGATTATTGCCACCGGTTCCGCCGCTTTTATTCCTCCGCCCTTTAGACCTTATAGTGAGTTATTTTTTTGTTTGAACAGTCTAGTCGATTTAAAAGGGTTGCGTAAAATTCGCAATGAAATGATGACTCAAAATCGCCAGCCTGCTTGGGCAATTATCGGAGGTGGTTTCATTGGCTGTGAAGTCGCATCCGATTTAGCAGTTTCCGGGGATATTGTTACGCAATTGCATGCCACGGACAGAATAATGGAACGGCAATTGGTCC
>CAJAHC010000086.1 GCA_903939355.1 uncultured Methylococcaceae bacterium
ACTAACTTCGACTTTGTTTTCTGGATTTTTTGCAATACTAGTGGCTTCTTTATTGTCAGGTTGTTGAGTGGTATTTACAGGTGTTTTATTTTCGTTGATTTTTGTACCTGAAGCTTGCAGCGCGTCAATTTGTTTTTGCTGTGCTTCGATAATTTTCCACATATCCTCCATTGTTTTAGGTTTTTCAGTAGCCTTAACAAGTGAGCTAGAAAAAATAAGAACAATGAGTAGCGCTCCAAATATTATTAATTTCTTATAATGCATTATTTTCAACCCTTTTATATACTTCGATGAGGTAATTTTAGGCTGAAATTAATGTAAATGCAAATCATTGTCATTTAGATAAAAAATGAAAAATGTGCAATATTTCATCAATTTTCGAAAGACGATCTGTATCTGGCAAAACCAGCGTATGAAAAATCCTACTTTAGGTAATCGAAACTAATGTTTGAATGGAAAATGGCAAAATGTGAAGAGTAGAAAGAAAATTAGTGATGGCAAGTTTTTCAATGTCATTAATGAAGATTCGCTGTGAAGGACTTAAAGTCAGCGCTATTGAGATATCTAATCGTTCTTATTTTCCCAAACGATAGATGTGTTGCACCGTCTTAGATTGATGCAATCTGAATTATAAGAGTTATAACTAGTTACTTAAAATGTAGGTCGCTAGAAAGCGAACTATTCCTAGTCACGATCAGTAAAATATAGGAAATGTAGCGATATAAAAGTGAACATTTTTAGTCTCCATAGCCCAATTTCATCAATCTTTCTGGATATATGAAATAAAAATCTTTTTTCGTGTTCGACTACTTAGCTAACACGACATTAAGGTAAACGGATGGTTAAATTCGATGAGACAATGTTATTTTTAAAGATAGGTGAGTAAAATTATTTCTGAACAAAATTTCAATTAATAATTACCCCAATCAACCCAACCCATTTGTGCAGAAAC
The DNA here is from genome assembly GCA_903939355.1 of uncultured Methylococcaceae bacterium. Classification (GTDB taxonomy): domain Bacteria; phylum Pseudomonadota; class Gammaproteobacteria; order Methylococcales; family Methylomonadaceae; genus Methylobacter_C. The sequence continues at coordinate 953 of CAJAHC010000086.1, forward strand.
TAACACAATGATACCAAAGACAATGCGATACCAAGCAAATACGGTAAAATCATGTTTACTAATAAAACGTATCAATCCACGTACAGCAAAAAATGCACTAATAAAAGATACTGCACCACCAACAAGAAATAAGGTTACATCATCTAAACTGAATAAATCACGATTCTTGTAAACATCATATAATGTTGCGGCAAACATGGTTGGGATAGCGAGGAAAAATGAAAATTCAGTTGCTGCGCGCCGTGATAAACCAAAAAAAATTCCACCGATAATGGTAGCGCCTGAACGTGAAGTGCCTGGAATCATTGCTAAAGCTTGTGCAAAACCTACTTTTAGCGCATCACGCCAAGTCATCTCATCAATTGATTCAGCATGAATATCATGCTGTCGATGTTCTGCCCATAAAATCATAAAACCACCAATGATAAATGCAGAAGCGACAACTATAGGGTTAAATAAATAAAATTTGATTTGCTTTAAAAACAAAAAACCTAAAATGGCTGCGGGCATAAATGCAACCATTAAATTAATAGCCAATCTCTGAGATAATGGTTCAGACTTTATGCTGAGTAAAGTATGAGTTAATCTCGATCGATATTCCCAGAGCACCGCCAATATTGCTGCAAACTGAATAGCAATTTCAAACACCTTACCCTTTTCGTCATTAAATCCGAGTAATTGTCCGACTAAAATCAAATGTCCCGTAGACGATACAGGTAGGAACTCTGTCAGTCCTTCGACAAGGCCGAGAATTATTGCATGTATCAATAAAGTAAAATCAGCCATATTATTCGTTATAATTTTTTAACGCTTCATTGAATCAAAAAATTCAGCATTCGTTTTAAAATCTTTTAGCTTGCCTATCAAAAATTCTGATGCAGCCGTCTCATCCATCGGCTGAAGGATTTTACGAAGAATCCATGTTTTTTGAAGCGTATCTGGATCAACCAGATATTCTTCTCTTCGCGTTCCAGAGCGATTTATATTAATAGCAGGATAAATTCTTTTTTCAGCAATTTTTCGATCTAAATGTAACTCCATGTTGCCTGTACCTTTAAACTCTTCATA
>CAJAHC010000087.1 GCA_903939355.1 uncultured Methylococcaceae bacterium
ATATATCACGAGTAAAACCTCGTACTTTATAATCCATAGTCACCACGTCTGACTCAAAACTATGTATCAAATAATTAAGTGCTTTCAAGGGCGAAATACGACCACATGTTGAAACGTCAATATCTGCACGAAATGTACTAATACCGCTGTCTGGATGACTTTCGGGATAAGTATGAACAGTAATATGGCTTTTATCGAGATGAGCCAATACAGTTTCAGGTAAAGGCCCAGGCGTTTGGCTATTCATGCTGGGAGGTGGAGCAACATCACCCTCAGAAATCAACATGGTTACGCTTGCACCTTGGGGATCATAATCCTGATGAGCAATATTTAATATCTGAGCGCCTATAATTTCGGCAACATCCCTAAGGATTTGTGTCAATTTATTGGCATTATAGGCTTCATCAATATATTCAATATAGGCCTGCTGTTGTTCAGCGGGCGCATAACATATGTCATAGATATTAAAACTAAGTGACTTCGTTAAATTGTTAAAGCCATGTAATTGCAACTTATTCAAATCTGTTAAACCTCTATTACTTCAAAATCATGGGTCATTTCTACACCCGCCTTACCTAACATAATTGAAGCAGAACAATACTTCTCTGCCGACAAGCTTACAGCACGTTCTACGGCCGAAACTTTTAAATCTTTACCGCTAACGATAAAATGCAAGTGAATTTTACTAAATACGCTTGGAATCGCGTCAACCCGTTCAGCTGATATTTCGGCAACACAATTAACAATGTTATTTCTACCTTTTTGTAAAATCTGCACTACATCAAAGGATGAACAACCGCCGAGACCCAATAAAATCATCTCCATAGGTCTCATACCAATATTACGACCACCATGATCTACTGGACCATCCATTACAACTGCATGACCACTGCCCGTTTCTCCAACAAACATAACGCCATCTATCCATTTGACTGTTGCCTGCATCTTTTTCCCTCACCTAAAAATGACGGATAGATTAGCATATAAATACATATTTAATGTAAATGTTAAATTCAGCCGACTAAATTTCTTAGCCCCCTCCCAATTCCATAATAAACAATGCCATGCTTTTTGAGTAAATCCGGTTGATATAAGTTTCTACCGTCAAAAATGACGGCATCTTTTAATGTTTTTTTAAGTAAATCGAAATTAGGACTCCAAAAATTTTTCCACTCTGTCACTACAATTAAAGCATTTGCACCTTGTAATGCCTCTTCAGCTGAGTCAACAAATATCAAGCCGGCTTTTTCACCATAAATACGTTTGGCTTCAGTCATGGCTTCAGGATCAAAAGCTCTTACATTAGCACCTGCATTAATCAATGACTCGAGTATGATACGACTTGGCGCATCTCTCATGTCATCAGTTTTTGGCTTAAATGCCAGCCCCCATAACGCGAATGTTTTTCCTTTCAAGTCATTGTTATAATGTAGAGAAATCTTGGTAAATAATACTTGTTTTTGACGATTATTGACATTTTCCACTGCAGTAAGAAGCTCTGCTTTATAGCCTATTTGTGATGCTGTCCTTTCTAGGGCTTTAACATCTTTCGGAAAACATGAGCCACCATAACCGCAGCCAGGGTAAATAAATGAATAGCCGATACGCGAATCAGAGCCTATTCCATTTCTGACGTGCTCAATATCAGCACCCAACAATTCAGCTAAATTAGACAATTCGTTCATGAAACTGATTTTCGTTGCCAACATTGCATTGGCCGCATATTTAGTGAGTTCCGCAGAACGCACATCCATTGTTATAATACGCTCATGACTTCGATTAAACGGTGCATAAAGAGCTTTTAACAATTCTGCAGTTCTTGGATTATCAGTCCCAATAATGATTCGATCCGGCTTCATGAAATCATTTATCGCAGCACCTTCTTTTAAAAACTCTGGATTTGATACCACATCAAAATCAATCGTTACACTACGCTCTTCTTGCACTTGCAGAACAACTTCTTTCACTCTGTCTGCTGTGCCAACGGGCACAGTCGATTTATTAACAATAATTCGATAATCCTGGATATTTTCGGCAATAGATTTAGCAACTGATAATACATATTGTAAATCCGCAGCTCCGTCTTCATCTGGTGGTGTACCAACCGCTATAAACTGGAAAATTCCATGATTAACAGCTTCAAAAATATCGGTAGTAAATTTTAGGCGGCCAGCTTGTTGGTTAGCTACAACCAAATCCTCCAAACCCGGCTCATAAATTGGAATAATACCTTTTATTAGATTATCAATTTTGTTTTGATCAATATCAATGCACAATACGTCATTACCAACCTCAGCCAAACAAACACCCGTTACAAGCCCCACATAACCAGTACCAAAAACAGTTACTTTCATTTTGTATCTCGTTGTCTAAGAATCGTCTATTAATTGCTTATATACATCTTTATAAAAACCAACACTCTTTTCCCAGTTCCTATCTTTTTCAACAAAAGAACGGGCTACATCCTTTAACTCTTGCCAATTATGTGTTTGAGTTAATATATCAATTACTGTATTTGCCAGTTCATCAGCATCATTCGCTTTAAATAAGAATCCATTATACAGAGGTTTAATCAATTCCTTATGACCACCAACATCTGAAGCCAAAACTAATCGACCTTGCGCCATCGCTTCCAAAGGTTTTAAGGGGGTGACCAGATTAGTTAGGCGCATCGCTAAACGTGGATAAACAAAAATATCAACCTGATTATAATAATCTTGAACTAATTCATGCGCTATTCGTCCAGTGAAAATAACAACATGCTGTAACCCCATATCTTTTATTTTCTGCTTTATAAATTCTTCCTGTGGCCCACCACCCACCAATAATAATCGTATCTCTGGATGTTTTGTCATTATTTTGGGTAATGCATCGAGCAATAAAGGCAAACCCTCATAGGCATAAAAAGAACCGATAAAACCCAGTACCGTTTTATTCTGTAGTCCAAGCTTTCTACTTAAAGCCTGATCGGCTTCTATGCCATATGTAAACTGATCTATATCAACTGCATTAGGTATAACAGTAATTTTATTTACGGGTATACCACGTGAGGCGATATCAGAACGCAAGCCTTCGCAGATTGTCGTGATTGCATTAACATTCTTAAAAACATAAGTTTCAAGTTTCTTCGACAAGATATAACGTAACCCGCCTTCAGCTGCCGTACCATGATCCACAGCAGCATCTTCCCAAAAAGCCCTACATTCATACACCAAAGGAATATGATATCTCTTGGCAATTATAAGTGCCGCATAGCCATTTAAAGCAGGAGAATGTGCATGTAGTATATCCGGCTTTATTAATGGAATTATTTCATCAAGACGATTAACCAGTGAACGTACAATTGCCCATTGATTTACAATTGGCAATCTGTTGAATAAACTTTTGGGTATTTTTGATCTATAGAAAGTAAAACCATCTATCTGTTCTATTGGAGCTGTTGCTCCTATATGTTTTGAAGAAGTAATGTGGTACGTTTCCCAACCCAGTTTTCGTTGCTGCTCTAAAATGGCCTTAGTACGAAACGTATAGCCACTATGTAAGGGAATAGAATGATCAAAAATATGAAGAATTTTCATATAATATTGCAAGTTAAGGTGAATTGAATAATAGCTGTTTAATGCGGTTCTTTGCTCAACATATGCCGACAAGTTTTACGCAATAAATGTGGAATCATTAAATATAAAGGCATTTTTAACCAGTGTGACCTAACAAATAACACCCATCGCGCCACTCCTGTCCAACGATCATTGCAGCTTTTATGCTCGGGTAACAACGCCCTTAAAAAAAGACTATCCATCACCTTTGTATTTATTCTCATTGTTGATTGACTGGCTGATAAGTGAAGAATTTTTTTGGGTATCGGGGTTTCTAAAATCAGATGGGTATATCGAAGTGCATAATACAGAGGTATGCTTTGTTTAAGATCTTTTGCCCGCTGCAGTAATTTTTCCCAGAAATCGTCTTGCTGAGAAAACATTTTAAGTAACATGTCAAGATCAGATATATCTCGAAACCCATGCTTAAAATCCCCCTCATGAAATAAATGTGTTGCGCTATGTAAAACTCTATCTTCAGGAGATAACACCCATAAATCATGTTCTGTATTTTTGACTATATTGGCTAATAATTGCTTAGCATCCGGACAAAATCGAGTAATCTTTGGCAGAATATTATGATGAACGTCAATTGATGTTTGACGTTTTAAATGTCTTAATGGGGGAATTTCGTGCATCCATTTTCGATAATATTTAACATCATATGGATCAAGTGTATTGCTAAACCAACCCGCTTTTAAAAGTGCAAGCTCTACGTCGTGTAATTTTTCCTCAGGAACAAAAATGTCAACATCAGAAAAAACGCGACCTTTTGCCGTTGTATCGTTTTGAACAATATAGGCTGACCCTTTTAACAAAATAAGCGGTACATTAATTGATTTTAAGACATCATGAATAATAACTATTTCACGCTGTAAGGAAATAGAAAAACGCTCAAAATACGTTTGCGCTGATCTAATATGCAAAAAAGGTTTTGATGGGATTTGTCCAAATAGCTGAGCTTCTTCTAATAAATACCCTAACCTTGCTAACACATGGCTATTTCTGGCTTGACGAATTAGATAATCCCACTGGATAGAATCTAATTCAAGAGCCAACTGTGGATTTATAAAAATAGCGCTTAACAGTGGTTTCAATCAGATAGATCCGTTAATAATAACAATGCTTCATTAAGACTACTGTATTCAAAATTATAACAATCGCTATCATCAACCAAATCACTTGCGCAATTAAATCCATTAACACCAAGAATGTTATAGTTAAAACAGTTTTCAACTAGTTTTAATAATGCTCGACTTTTACTCAAAGTATTAAGAATGGTTGTAGAACCTTCCAGAAATTTAGGAAAAATTAACTTGGCTGGTTTAGCGGGGATATTACTCAGTCTAACACTTTCAGTTGGCGGCCGCATATGGCCAATAGCACCTTTTGCAGTATTATTAACTACTGATCCAATTACCACATTGGGCGAGAAAGCACGTATAACTTCTATAGATTTATTTTTTAAACTTATAGGGCGAGGAACAGGATATACCAACCCGTCAGCAACTGAGAGTAGGGTTAACTCATCCGAAAGCAACCGCCAACCACTACAAACCAGAGCCGCACTTAACGTACTCTTACCACTACCTGGAATTCCTGGAAATATAAATGCCTTACCATTGCGCTCAACTACCGCGGCATGAATAACCAAATATTGATGTGAATGATTTGCTATACACCAATTCAAACCCCACTCAAAAAGAGCTGAAGCCTGTTTATAAGGCAGCGGTTTGAAGGGTATATAACTGTCGAATAAAAATGAGACCTGGGCGCGAAAATAACGCCTGATTATAGAAGGTGGCTTTACAAAGGCATGAAAATCTATAAAGTCATAATCATTGATAATATCAAAATCACCATATAGCGTTAATAGATGCTCTGAAACTGCATCTATAGGCGAGTAAAGACAAACATTAAAATCACCAATTTTTAAGCGTAGCCCCTCATGTTTGAGGGAACTGATAATTGCGTTTTTGGGAAGTGTCGCAAGTTTCATGCAGAATAATTCATTGACACAACTAACAATCCCAACTGTTGATATTCCAGTATTAAGTTATCCATATATGTCTCTATATCAAAATCCGTTTCAACCATAAAAATATTACTTATGTACTGTAGCAGCTGGTTTCTTGTGATTGAATTTTTTGAAATTACATTAAATATTTCTGCACCTATACCGCCAAGCAAATGTGTTTCTGCAGTAAATTGATTGTAAATTACACATTCATCTAAAAAAAAACGGCAACTGATCGTTCCATTCATGGGTAACTGAATACTGCTCTCACAAATCACAATTATAATTTTTATTTAGAATTATCCCAAGTCTGCTCTAAATACTTAATAATATCTTCTTTGTAGGCTGGCACATCACCCTTACTCCAAGGAACACCTACTCTTCCAGATTGTAATTTCTTTACGTCATCAACAGTTAATGCGTAATCTTTAGATGCAGCTGCATTTAAAAGTGCTGCCGAAAAACAACCTTCCACGGTTGGAGTGAGCCTAGCTGATCCCATATGCTTAAGTAAGGTTGTGGGATCACGACTATCTACTACATCCTTATATCTAGTTCCTTTTATATAATCGGTATAAGAATTATTGGAATTTTTACTTTTTCCGGGAGGTAAAACTCCATATTTATAAGGTTCTGGCCATTGGTCTTTATTAGCAGGATTTGCCCAAAATGCAGGTGGACTTCCTAAACTGCAACTGCCTGTGCCCGTATGGGACTGATTTCCCGATGCTATTTCTGAAGCGCATAACGCCCCGAAGACTGAAGGACTAGAGAATGTTAAAATTACAGGAACTCCTGCAGTTTTAATAAATTGACGTCTTTTTTTAATACTGCCGTTTTCTGTTGTGTTATCAGTGCTCAACGACTGTTCGATATTCATAATCACTTACCATCAAATTAATATAATAAAAATTATCATCATTTAAGAGCAACTTGAATGACAATGTGAAAACACGTAATAAAAGTGTATCAAGATTGTTTTGGTTGGCATTGAAAACTAAAACTTTAGCAACCAACTTTTTCTTTTACTCGTTTTCATAGAAGAACTATAGCTAAAAACTAATTATTAAATTAATCTTTAATGGGTATTAACCCGCAAAAATTTGACAGTGCTATTCGTTAATTTATTATAGTTTATAATTATTCAAATAAAACTCATCAACTCATTCCTCTATGAAATCATCCTTAATTGTTAGTGTAGTTCAACAACCTTGTAATAAAGATAGGCAAACAAACCTTGATTTTTCAATTGCAAAAATTCATGAGGCTGCAGCGGCCAATGCCGATTTGGTAGTATTACCCGAATTACATCTTGGACCCTATTTTTGTCAAAACGAGGACTTTAACCATTATGATCTTGCTCAACCCATTCCAGGACCAACAACTGATATTCTATCTAATGTAGCCCAAAAATTGAGTATTGTTATCGTATCAACTATTTTTGAAAAAAGAGCCCCGGGGCTCTTTCACAATACAGCTGTTGTTTTTGATAGAGATGGCAGTATTGCAGGAAAATATAGAAAAATGCATATACCGGATGATCCCGGTTTTTATGAGAAATACTACTTCACACCAGGCGACTTAGGTTTCAAACCGATACAAACATCCATCGGTAAATTGGGTGTATTAATCTGTTGGGATCAATGGTTTCCAGAAGCCGCAAGGCTAATGGCTTTAGCCGGTGCAGAACTGTTAATATATCCTACAGCCATTGGTTGGGATAATAATGATAACAAGGAAGAACAGCAACGCCAGCTTGATGCATGGATTACCATACAGCGCTCTCATGCTGTTGCTAATGGCATTCCGGTTATTGCCTGCAATCGAATCGGGTTTGAACAATCACCCGACTCAGCGGCAGGTATCAATTTTTGGGGCAATAGCTTTATTGCTGGCCCTCAAGGTGAAATAATAAAACAAGCTGATGATTCAGAATCAAGTTTATTGACTTGTACGCTCGATAAATCTCGCACCGAATACATAAGGAAAATATGGCCTTTTTTACGAGATCGTAGAATTGATGCTTATAATGACTTAACTAAACGTTTCATCGATTAGCCAATAAATTAATCTAAGCGAGGTAAAAACGTTTAACAGCCTAATAACTTTGATCGGGTTTTACTCGAAATTTATTGATAAATCACATTAAAGTTTAATGCATTGATTACCTGACCTTTTTCATCAACCAACCTAACCACCCAGCTGGTTTTATCACTATTAGCAAAGAACTGGCGACTTGAAGTACGCCAGTTATTATTTGAAACTTTGACTTTCTTTCGGGTGATTAACTTCCCATCAAGTAACCATTCATGGTAAACAGTTCTACCTTTCATTTCTTTTATTTCAACAAAATAATACAAGGAGGTAGGCTTATCTTTACTGAGTTTAATGGGTGAATCAATTTTTCCAGCTGGTTCATTCTTATCTATTTTGGATGTTAAAAACGCTCTTGTTATATTTTTGTTAACATCTGCATTAGGATTTTCAGATTTACTTGCTACTTTATCAGGCAAAACGATCTGTGAAGTTAATTCGGGGTTTTCGGTGTTTTAATTCCTCATAGAAAATATAATTACAATCAGGAACAAGAA
>CAJAHC010000088.1 GCA_903939355.1 uncultured Methylococcaceae bacterium
ACCAGATTAGTGTATTTAATGTGCATCAACTGGAATGTCAGCGACAACTTTTTGAGCGGCAATTAAATTTATTGCCTACACAATATCGGGCGAGAGCTCGGAGTAACTTCGCTTACTTATTAGGCAGTTATATATTAGACTTAGGGCTATCGGGTTCTCGAACATACCTTAAGAAAGTTTGCTTTTCTGATGAGCCGCTGCGTTGGGCTAAAGCTCAAATGAAGCTTTTACTTTCAGTATTTCGAAAGGCGGTAAAGCCTTGAGTCTACAGCCCCGTATTTTACTTTGCTGCGAACACTACCCTCCAAGCATTGGTGGAGTTCAAGAGGTGATGCGTCAGATTGCTGAGCGTCTTGTTAGTGCTGGGGTTGATGTTACCGTTGCAACTAGCACCCATCCAGAGCGTGCAATAGATACTATAAGGAACGGTGTACGTGTCCTATCATTCCCAATAAAGGGTAATCTCGTCAAAGGCATGAAAGGTCCGCTACGAGAGTATCAAACTTTATTGCAGGAAGGTAATTTCGACGCGATTTTAATTAAAGCCGCTCAACAGTGGACCTTTGATGCTGCTATTGACGTTTTGTTGAGCCTTGAATGCCGGAAGCTATTTATCCCGTGTGGTTTTTCAGGTTTGAGTTCAAATGAATACAAAGAATATTATCGACAAATGCCTGCTTGGCTGGTTTTATTTAATCATTTAATTTTTTATTCAAATGAATACCAAGATACTAACTTTGCACGTCGTCACGGGTTAAAAAACTTTACAATAATTCCTAATGGTGTTGATGAACGGGAATTTATTGATTTAAACGATCATGCTGTTCGTTCGCGGCTAGGGATTGACTCATCTCATGATGTTTTGCTAAGTGTGGGTAGTCAAATCGCGGGGAAAGGCCACTGGGAGGTCATCCGTGCTTTTGGTAAAGCACGTTTGAACCGCCCGGCAACTTTGGTAATAAATGCCAATACACCAGGAAACGTTATTGCACGAATTAAGCGCCATATAAAACATGCATTGAGTGGACGTTGGCCTCTTCCTCTGTTGGCATGGTGGTATGGAAGGCAGCCCGAGCTCAAGCATGTGATTCTAATAGACTTGCCAAGAGAAGAACTTGTCAATCTTTATAAAACCGCTGACTTATTTGTGCTGGCCTCTCATTTTGAATATTCCCCCCTTGTGCTCTTTGAGGCAGCAGCATCAGCAACTACGTTTCTTGCTTCATCAGCCGGTAATAGCGAAGAAATAGCATTTTGGACAAGTGGAGGAAAAGTTATTCCCCGGGGTAACGGTGTTTCAGCAGAATTATCTGTTTGTGAGTTGGCCCATCAAATGGAAAGCCTGCTGGCAAATCCTGAGCAGTTGTATGCCATGGGTCGGGGTGCTAGAGAAAAGATTTTGTGTAATGGATATACATGGGATGCGATTACCAAGCAGTACCTACATCTTATGGTCGATTTCGACAAGCGAGTATTGTGAATGAAAGTCCCAGTAAGTGGTGTGTCAACAG
>CAJAHC010000089.1 GCA_903939355.1 uncultured Methylococcaceae bacterium
GACAGACAGACTGGTAAAACGGCTATTGCGATTGATGCCATCATTAATCAAAAAGGCACAGGGATTAAATGTATTTATGTGGCTATCGGTCAAAAACGCTCATCAATTGCAAACGTGGTTCGCAAATTGGAAGAACATGGCGCCATGGCTCATACGATTATTGTTGCAGCATCAGCGTCTGAATCAGCCGCATTACAATTTATCGCACCTTATACCGGGTGTTCAATGGGCGAGTTCTTCAGAGATCGGGGTGAAGATGCCCTTATCATATATGATGACTTAACAAAACAAGCCTGGGCTTATCGCCAAGTTTCCTTGTTATTGCGTCGCCCACCGGGTCGTGAGGCATATCCTGGCGATGTATTTTATTTACATTCACGTTTATTGGAAAGAGCATCACGTATTAATGCTGCAGAAGTTGAAAAACTGACTGGTGGAAAAGTAAAAGGTAAAACAGGTTCGTTAACTGCATTGCCAATTATTGAAACCCAAGGTGGTGACGTATCTGCATTCGTACCAACTAATGTTATTTCTATTACGGATGGTCAGATTTTCTTGGAAAGTAATTTGTTCAACTCAGGTATTCGTCCAGCTGTGAATGCTGGTTTGTCAGTATCGCGAGTTGGTGGCGCAGCCCAAACCAAGATAATTAAGAAATTAGGTGGCGGTACCCGTTTGGATTTGGCTCAGTATAGAGAGTTGGCGGCGTTTGCTCAATTTGCTTCTGATTTGGATGAAAGTACACGTAAGCAAATTGAACGTGGACAACGTGTTACTGAATTAATGAAACAAAATCAATATTCGCCGATGTCAGTCGCGCAAATGGCTGTTTCATTATTTGCCGCTAACGAAGGTTTTCTTGATAAAGTAGAGGTTAACAAGGTCCTCGATTTTGAAGCAGCCTTACAACTGTATATGAAATCAGAGCATGCTGAATTAATGAATAACATTAATGCAACTGGCGATTTTAATAGTGAAATTAGCAGTGGATTAAAAGCTGCAATTGAAAGTTTCATTAATACTCATAGTTGGTAAAAGGGTCTTCAAATGGCTGTTGGTAAAGAAGTACGCACAAAGATCGCGAGTATCAAGAATACACAAAAGATCACGCGAGCAATGGAAATGGTTGCTGCGAGTAAAATGCGTAAAACAAAAGACAGAATGCAGGCAACAAGGCCCTATTCTAAAAAGATTGGCCAAATCATAAAGCATTTGGCTCAGGCCAATCCAGAATATAATCACCCTTATCTAATTGCAAGACATGTGAAACGAGTAGGGGTTATTCTGATAAGTTCTGATAGAGGTTTGTGTGGTGGACTCAATTCAAATTTATTCAGAAAAACACTGGCTCAACTGATGCATTGGGATAATTCAAATATTGAAGTTGATATTTGTACCATTGGAACGAAAGCTTTTGGTTTTTTTAGTAATCTCAAAGTAAATTTAATAGGCCAAGTTTCTAAGTTGGGGGACGCTCCTCATCTGAATGACATAGTTGGTGTGATTAAGATAATGTTGGATGCTTACGAAGAAGGTAAAATTGACCAATTGTATGTGGTTAGCAACGAATTCGTGAATACAATGACGCAGCGACCAACTGTTGAACAGTTACTTCCAGTAGTTGCAAGTGAACTGGATGAAAATCTTAGTAGACATTGGGATTATATTTATGAGCCTGATGCTAAAGAGGTATTGGATCATCTACTGACTCGTTTTATTGAGTCTAAAGTTTACCAAGGTCTTGTTGAAAATAATGCCTGTGAACAGGCAGCCAGAATGGTGGCTATGAAGAGTGCTTCAGATAATGCAGGCAATCTTATTGGTGAGTTGCAATTAATTTACAATAAAGCTAGGCAAGCGGCGATCACTCAGGAAATTTCAGAAATTGTTGCCGGGGCTTCCGCAGTTTAAATCCAATAGGGGTGGTTGATGTACCGACCCAATGGTTTAGGAACTTGGTTAACTGCAAGGGATAGCTGTTACAGGCCAAGTAAAAATGATACAACACTTAGAGGATAACTCAATGAGTTCGGGTAAAATCGTTCAAATTATCGGCGCCGTCGTTGACGTAGAATTTTCACGCGCTGATCTTCCAAAAGTATATGATGCCTTAAACGTAGAAGGCAAAAATTTAGTTTTGGAAGTACAACAGCAATTAGGTGATGGGGTAGTCAGAACCATTGCAATGGGTAGTACCGATGGTTTAAGTAGAGGTTTACTGGTTACTAATACAAATGCACCTATTTCGGTGCCTGTAGGTAAAGAAACATTAGGTCGAATCATGAACGTCTTGGGTGAGCCCATTGACGAAAAAGGTCCAATCGGTGAGCAGGTTAAGTGGGGAATCCATCGTGAAGCCCCCAGTTATGCAGAACAAGCCGCTGCAAATGAATTATTGGAAACCGGCATCAAAGTTATTGATTTGGTTTGCCCTTTTACTAAAGGTGGTAAAGTCGGTCTATTTGGCGGTGCAGGCGTTGGTAAAACCGTAAACATGATGGAATTAATCCGTAACATTGCTATCGAACACAGTGGTTATTCTGTGTTTGCAGGTGTTGGGGAACGTACTCGTGAAGGGAACGATTTCTATCACGAAATGACGGATTCGAATGTAATTGACAAAGTATCTCTGGTATATGGTCAAATGAATGAGCCTCCAGGAAACAGGTTACGGGTGGCTTTGACTGGTTTAACAATGGCAGAGTATTTTCGTGATGAAGGTCGTGATGTCCTATTTTTCGTTGATAATATTTACCGTTATACACTGGCAGGTACCGAAGTATCGGCACTCTTAGGTCGTATGCCTTCAGCAGTAGGATATCAACCAACATTGGCTGAAGAAATGGGTGTTTTACAAGAGCGTATTACCTCAACAAAAACAGGTTCAATTACGTCTATTCAGGCAGTTTATGTGCCAGCGGATGATTTGACAGATCCATCACCGGCAACTACTTTTGCCCATTTAGATGCAACCGTTGTTTTATCACGTCAAATTGCTGAGTTAGGTATTTATCCTGCTATCGATCCATTGGACTCAACAAGTCGCCAACTTGATCCTTTAGTTATTGGTCAAGAGCATTATGATGTAGCACGTAACGTTCAAGGTATTTTGCAACGATACAAAGAATTGCGCGATATCATTGCAATTCTAGGCATGGATGAGTTATCAGAAGAAGATAAATTGACCGTGTCAAGAGCTCGTAAAATGCAGCGATTCTTATCTCAACCTTTCTTTGTAGCTGAAGTTTTTACTGGTTCTCCAGGTAAGTATGTGTCTCTAAAAGATACAATTGCCGGATTTAAGGGCATTATTGCTGGTGATTACGATGCAATTCCGGAACAAGCTTTTTATATGGTGGGAACTATAGAAGAAGTGCTTGAGAAAGCAAAGGGATTAAAAGGCTAATAAATGTTTCTTCCTGCCCGCTGGTAGTAAGAATATTGAAACAGGTAAAAATATGACCATGACCGTACATGTAGACATCGTAAGTGCAGAAAAGGAGATTTATTCCGGATTGGCGGAAATGGTATTTGCTCCTGCTGAACTTGGTGAGTTGGGTATTTCGCCTCGTCATGCTCCATTAATTACAAAACTAAATGCAGGTGAAGTTCGGGTAAAAGTCAGCGATAATGAAAGTCATCCTTTTTATATATCGGGTGGTCTTTTAGAAATCCAACCACATTTAGTGACTATATTGGCAGACACTGCAATTAGAGCAAAAGATATTGACGAAGCTGCTGCACTAGATGCCAAAGCGAAGGCAGAAGAAGCTTTAACAGATAAATCAGGTAAAATTGATTATGCAACTGCTCAGTCTCAGTTGTTGCAAGCTGTTATGCAATTAAGAACCTTAGACAGGCTCAGAAAGCGCGGCGGATAACTGTAGAGAAGGTTTATTGTTAAAAATAATCTCAAGAAAAGTTATACATATTTAAAACCCGATAACGTCCATTGCGCTATCGGGTTTTTTTGTTTAAAAGGTTTAGAAATGAAAATTACGACTATTATTTTAGCTGCAGGTAAGGGAACACGTATGTGTTCAGACTTACCTAAAGTGCTTCATAAAATTGCCAATCGTCCATTATTGCGGCACGTTTATGATATGAGTTACCAGTTGAACAATAATGCTATAAAAATAGTATACGGTCATGGTGCAAATTTAGTTAGAAAAGTTTTAGCAGATATAGATGTTAGTTGGGTTGAACAAAAACAGCAACTGGGAACGGGTCATGCGGTTCAACAGGTTAGCGACCAAATTTCAGATTCAGATATTGTATTAATACTATACGGTGATGTGCCTTTATTAAAATTGGCTACGGTAAAGGGCTTACTAGCAAATGTGAGTGACAAGACGTTGGCTTTACTCACGGTCAAGCTTAAAAATCCGACGGGTTACGGTCGCATAGTAAGAGATTCATCAGGTAAAGTAACAAAAATCGTCGAGGAAAAAGATGCCTCTATAACTGAGAAAGAAATAGTTGAAGGTAATACCGGCATTATGGCTGTAGAGGGTAATAAATTGAAGAAATGGTTGAATCAGTTAAGTAATCATAATGCCCAAGGCGAATATTACTTGACAGATATTATTGAAATGGCCGTTGCAGATCAAATTACCATTATTACCACTCAGCCGGAATCAGTTGATGAGGTATTGGGTGTAAATAATCGAATCCAGCTAAGTCATTTGGAAAGAGTTTATCAACAAGAACAGGCTATTATGTTAATGGAACGTGGCGTGACATTAATGGATCCGGTACGATTTGATCTAAGAGGGACAATTGTTAAATTAGGTATAGACATAGTTTGTGACGTGAATGTTATTATTGAAGGTGAAAACAGTATTGGTAATAACGTCATTATTGGTGCAAACACGCATATTAAGAATTCTATTATTGGTGATAATGTAGAGATTTTGGCAAACTGCATTATAGAAAATTCTGTGGTTGGCCAAGGTTGTAAAATCGGACCTTATGCTAGATTACGTCCGGAAACTGTGTTGGCAGAAAATGTCCACATTGGGAATTTTGTTGAACTGAAAAAATCAACGGTAGCTTCATTTAGTAAAATAAACCATCTAAGCTATATTGGTGATGCAACAGTTGGTGCACAAGTAAATATAGGGGCAGGGACTATTACCTGCAATTATGATGGAGTGAATAAATTTAGAACAATTATAGAAGATGGTGCATTTATTGGCTCGGATACGCAATTAATTGCTCCAGTCACGGTAGGTAAAAATGCTACGATAGGTGCTGGTTCAACAATCACAAGAGACAGTCCTGAAAATCAGTTGACTTTAAGCAGAGCAAAACAAATGACTCTTGCAGGATGGAAGCGACCCGTAAAACACGACTAGATTGATTCAAGAATAGAGTTATGTTTGGAACAATTGCTGAGGAAAAATAATATGTGTGGAATTGTCGGCGGTATAGCCCAGCGTAATATAGTGCCAATCTTATTAGAGGGTTTGAAAAGATTAGAATATCGTGGTTATGATTCAGCGGGACTGGCGGTTATTAAAGACGATGTTATCTATAGAAAAAGGGAGCTTGGTAAAGTTAAAGGACTTGAGGAATTATTACGCAAGGATCCTATTTCAGGCAATATTGGCATAGCTCACACTCGTTGGGCAACTCATGGAAAACCCAGTACAGCAAATGCTCATCCACATGTTTGCAGAGATAAGGTGGCGGTTGTTCATAATGGAATTATTGAGAATCACGAACAACTTCGCGACTCATTAATAAATAATGGCTATGACTTTACATCTGAAACGGATACGGAAGTTATCGTTCATGAGCTTCATCAAGCATTAGAGTCAACAGACAGCTTATTGACAGCAGTTAAGCAGACCATTACTAAATTGGAAGGCGCATATGCACTGGGGATAATAAGTTTAACTGAACCCAATACCTTGGTGGCATGCAGGAAAGGAAGTCCCTTAGTAATAGGTATTGGAATTGGTGAATATTTTATCGCTTCTGATGTAGCGGCATTGCTTCCGGTCACGCAGCGCTTCATCTTTTTAGAAGATGGAGATGTGGCCTCAATAAGTATTGATAAACTGATTATATATGATGTAAATGACTATATCGTCAATCGGCCAATTAAGGAAAGCCAATTAAGTGCCGATTCGATTGATAAGGGCCATTATCGCCATTACATGTTGAAAGAAATCTATGAACAACCCTTTGCTATCTCCCAGGCACTTGAAGGACGATTTATTAACAATCGGTTACAAGAAAGCTCTTTTGGACATAACGCTAGTTACGTTTTTGATAATATAAAATCGGTACAAATTTTGGCATGTGGCACTAGTTATCATGCTGGTTTAGTTGCACGTTATTGGTTTGAGAAATTAGCTCGTGTTCCTTGTAATATTGAGGTGGCTAGTGAGTTTCGTTATAGAAACCCAGTATTGGCAGAAGATACTCTAATAGTTAGTATCTCTCAGTCGGGTGAAACTGCAGATACACTTGCCGCACTTCAAGAGGCAAAAAAACTGGGTGCCAAATATTCTTTGGCTATATGCAACGTTTCAGAAAGTTCATTGGTTCGGGAATCTGATTTGGTACTAATGACGCGTGCAGGTCCTGAAATTGGCGTGGCATCAACTAAAGCATTTACTACACAGTTAACAACTTTAATGTTATTAGTTATTGCTATAGGCAGGC
>CAJAHC010000090.1 GCA_903939355.1 uncultured Methylococcaceae bacterium
ATTTCTTCAAGGTGAAGATAGAGATCAACCCGCTCGTTTTATAATTGCAGAAGCAATGAAAAAACATGAGGGCGTTGAAGTGACGTTGCGAAACTATAAAAAAGACGGAACCTTATTTCATAATCGTTTAAAAATAACGCCTTTATTTGATAAGAAAAATAGAGTTATTTATTATTTAGGTGTGCAGTATGACATTACCAAAGAAGTTAGTGCTACAAATGAAATAAAAGAATTACACGATTTGTTAGATACTATAAATGGGAAATAATTTATAGGGTTATCCTGCCATTAAACATTGGTTGACTATTTATGAATACGACAGAAACACTCAATAAAACTAGTGGAATGTTCTTTAACGAAGCTTTATTTGGTTTGGCAATACTGGCTTTTATTTTATTAGTCATCATCGAAAAACGGCATCCTTACCGTGTGTTTCCAAAAAATATTTTTAAAGAGTCTTTTATGACTAACACTACGGCATTTTTGGTCAATAATGTTATTTTATCGGTGTTAAGAGCCTCGTCATTATTTCTTGTGGCCCAAGAGTTTGCCTCGCATGGTTTGTTAAGTGGTTTAGATGACGGTCCCGTAAAATGGATACTGGCCTTTGCATTATTTGATTTTGCAATTTACGCTTGGCATTTTGTTAGTCATAAATTTGAATATTTATGGCGTTTTCATAAAGTGCATCATAGCGATAATGGTTTTAACGTTTCCACGGGTTTTCGGTTTCATGTTTTCGATTTATTAATCGAAATAGTTTATAAGTGTTTGTTTGTTGTGATTATTGGCGTGAATGCTTATTTGGTTCTTTCCATTGAAATTATAGAGTTATTCTTCATACTTTTTCATCATGCCAATATTCGTGTTCCCAATGAAGAGGCTATTTCAAATGTATTTATAACCCCTTCTTTACATCGAACTCATCACTCCAGAAAACGTTCCGAGCATGATAGTAATTACGGAATCGTGTTTTCCTTGTGGGATAGGCTGTTTGGCACCCGTTTAGAGACTGTGCCTGAACAGATAGGATTGGATTTGATACACGCTGATAATTTCATTCAGTTGTTTTCTTTAGCATTTATTACGGAAATAAAAGTTAAGAAAATATTGGGGTGGATTCCTAAAGGAAAAAAACGTTGAGTATCTTGTTACGGATTGATTGAGATTAACACTTGCTATGATTATTAAAACAACCAAAGCTATCCCTTCAAGTGAAATTACTGATCCTTTGCTGTTTAAGCATCGACGTCAAATAATTAAAGGCATGATTGGTACATTGTTAACCGGTGCCGGCATTACGTCTGTTTTGGCTAATGACAATAAACCTAGTTGGGGTGATTTACCAAAAGCTGATGTTTTAAGTCAGTCCTTAACGGTTACCCCGGCTGAAATAGTTAAAAACCATACTAATTATTATGAGTTTACTTTTAATAAAACTGATTCAACCACCCTTGCACAAAATTTACAGACTGATCCTTGGTCGGTAGAAATAATTGGTGAAGTTGAAAAGCCGGGCGTTTATCATTTAGAAGATTTGTTAAGTCAGCAGTCTTTACAAGAATATATCTACCGTTTTCGATGTGTGGAAGCTTGGTCTATGGTCGTGCCGTGGGTCGGTTTTCCCTTGGCGAGCTTGTTAAAAATGGTTAAGCCTTTATCAAGCGCTCAATTTGTTAAGTTTACGGCAATATATGATCCTAATGTTATGCCAAACCAGAAAGTTAATGCCATGTTGGAGTGGCCGTATGTCGAAGGTTTACGTATCGATGAAGCGATGCATCCGTTGACAATTTTAGCGGTTGGCATGTATGGAGAAAGTATGCCAAAGCAAAATGGTGCGCCATTAAGATTGGTTGTGCCTTGGAAGTATGGTTTTAAAAGTATAAAAGCGATTGTAAAAATTGAGTTGATGAAGCGCGCGCCTATTACCACTTGGAATAAATTTTCGTCTAATGATTATGGTTTTTATTCTAACGTTAATCCTGATGTACCTCATCCTCGTTGGAGTCAAAACAGTGAGCGACAATTAGGTGGTCGTTTTTTTACGCCACGCCGACAAACCGAGCTCTTTAATGGCTATGGTAACGAAGTCGCATCACTTTATAGTGATATGGATTTGCGGCATTTTTTCTGATGGCCTTTCGCTTAGATACTCTGTGGTCAAAGATCACTTTGGTTTGTCTGTTACCACTTTTATGGGTAATAATAGATATTACTTTTGATAATTTAGGTCCGGATCCGATTCAAACATTACACATTCGTTTAGGTGATTGGGCCATGCGTTTTTTATGGCTGACCTTATTAGTGACACCTGTTCAAACGATAACTAAATGGCCTGGCATGGCTGATTATCGGCAAATGTTAGGTTTATATGCTTTTTTTTATGCGACCTTACATGTCATAGTTTATTTGCTGGTAGATCATGGCTTGATGTGGCAAATTATTGCTGTTGATATTCTTGAAAGTTCTTATATTTGGTTTGGATTGATCGCTTATCTGATTATTATTGCCTTGGCTATTAGCTCTCCAAAATGGGCTAAGAAACGAATGGGTAAACAGTGGAAGAAACTCCATCGATTAATTTATATTGCCTCCCTTGCTGTCATCATTCATTATTATTGGCAGCTTAAAGGTAATATGGCTGAGCCATTATTTTATTTAATCATTATTATTTTATTGCTGGCCTTTCGTGTTGCTGTTTGGTTTAAAAATCGTAAGTTTATCAAAATGATGATTCCAACAACACGTAGAATAAAAGTTGTCTCTGTTGTAAAAGCGTTAAATCCAGAACTGTCGATTGATTTACAAGGTCCTGTTATTAAAGAATTGATCATTCAAGAAGTCGAACCTGACTAATACCTTAGTCTAAAAAGGGGGTTTGAAATCAACTCGTCACTTAAAACCTTATATCAACTCCATTATTGTATAAAAAATCAAGCGCTTACTCTGTCTAGCACATCATGAAAAAAATTTCTATCGGCATTAGCAGTTGTTTACTGGGTGAACTAGTTCGTTTTGACGGCTCTCATAAGCGTGATGCTTATATTAATGGAACGTTGAGTTATTATTTTGAATTTATGCCGGTTTGCTTTGATAGGGGTGGGGCAATATTTGTCTAGGATCAAAAATAAAGCAGGTCAGCACCTGTTTGGAAAGTCTTAGCGCTTCATTGAGGGCCGTATTGTCATCGATACGAAGATCACGACGAAAAATAAACAGGGAGTTTTCATACAAAGTCACAACTGTATTTAATTTAATGGTAAGTGTTATTACTCTATCACATTAGCTTTTTGAAGTTGCAAGCGAAGTGCTTCTATACGTTTTCGATTAACACCGAAGTCACTATGT
The DNA here is from genome assembly GCA_903939355.1 of uncultured Methylococcaceae bacterium. Taxonomy (GTDB): domain Bacteria; phylum Pseudomonadota; class Gammaproteobacteria; order Methylococcales; family Methylomonadaceae; genus Methylobacter_C. Next base: position 3,352 of record CAJAHC010000090.1, read on the forward strand.
CCGGTACGTGAAGCAGAGCGAATATTGATAATCTTTTTTTGGCTGTTTAGAATAACATTAATGTCATCAACAAACCGAAATACCAAGCTGGTTGCTTCTGCATGGAGTGTATCGACAGTTTCATGGGTTATAACCATGCGGCTTTGGCTCTTGATAGTGTTTTTTAGGGCCAGCCAAGCTTCTTCAGGATTACCTTTGATTTTAAAAGGTTCAATAAAATGGAGTGCATCGTGAGCTTCACTGGAAACACAGTTTGGGCTGTCACGACAAAGCGGCAAGGTTTTTTCTGATCCTGAAAATGCCTCATTTGAACTATTAAAAACCATAAAAATAATATACAAAAA
>CAJAHC010000091.1 GCA_903939355.1 uncultured Methylococcaceae bacterium
CAAGTGCTAGGTTGATTGTTAATTGATCCATTGAAATAACAATTCAAGTTGTCCTTTTAATACAATGCGTAGCAATTGGTAAATGATGAAAAAAATATTTTGTGTATTGTTTGTATTATTACAGGCAGTTGTGGCAACTGCCGATGATTTTGAGGATGGAGTTAATGCTGCTAAAAAAGAGGATTATAAGAAAGCATCATCTTTACTAAAGGAAGCTGGAAAACAAGGAAATTCAATGGCTCAGGTTTTTCTTGGGCTGATGTATAAAAATGGAAAAGGATTGAAACAAAATCTAAAAGAAGCTGTCAACTTATTTCGATTAGCGGCCAAGCAAGGTGATGCGGATGGGCAATATAATCTTGGTAGTATGTATGACAATGGGCTGGGAGTAAAACAAGATTATAAAGAAGCTGTAAAATGGTACCAGTTAGCGGCAGATCAAGGCTTGACCGATGCACAATTGCGAATGGGTTTAATGTATCAGTTGGGTGAAGGTGTAAAGCAAGATTATGAAATATCCGGAAAGTTTTATCGTAATGCTGCAGAACAAGGGGACTCAGATGCTCAGTTGATGTTGGGTTTAGCCTATTGGTCTGGTCGTGGTGTGCAGAAAGATCAAATTCACGCATATATGTGGGTGAACATGGCTGCGACAAATGGAAGTCATGAAGCAATAAAACAACGTGATGAATACGGTAATAAAATGAATGCAAAGCAAATTGAGCAAGCTCAGGCAGTAACAAAAAAATGCAAGGCCAATAATTATAAAGGTTGTGATTGATCGAGTCTTAGAAAAGGAAACTTGGAACAAATACACCGACCTTTATAAGTTGCATGAAAATATTCTGCATATCATCTAATCATACTTTAAAAAGACGATCTGGAAGGACTTTATTGCTTCTAGCCATTTTGGTCTTATTGGTGCATTTGGTATTGATAAAAACATTACGGCAATCTATAAATTTGCCAACTGAATATACTGCCCCCTTACCTTTTAAGCTGGAAGTTAGCCTGCTTGGAAAAGAAGGCCAAAATACAAACAAAGTGTCTCCGCCTGTTAAAATTCAACCTAAAGCTGAGCCAAAAAAAGAGCCAAAGAAAACACCTGTTGTAAAAGATCAGTTGTCAAGCTTGGGGGAAATTGAGCAACAGATAAAATCTCAAGCTGTTAAAGAAATTAGTAAAACTGTTAAACATCAACCAGGCCAACAAACTGCTCAGACTGTTTCTTCCGCAATGGTAATGCCACCAAAAGGTGGCGCATTCGCAAAAGATAATTTTCCTATCAGTGATGAACATAATCCAAGTCCTGAATACCCAGAAATGGCGATATTCCTTGGTTATCAAGGGACTGCGATAGTGCGAATTAAAGTCTCCGCCAAGGGGTTAAATAAGGGGGTTGAAGTTATACGTAGTAGTGGCCATAAAATGCTTGATCAATCAGCGGCCAAAGCACTGAGAAATTGGCGATTTACGCCAAGTAAGCGGGGAAGTTCTCTAGTCGATGAGTCGGTGGTTATTACAGTAATATTTACTCTTTATGGTAAGAATGGATGATAGTAATAATCAATCTTCATTTATTACTGCATATATTTTTTAAATATAACGACTATAAAACTAAGTGTGTTTAGAATAGAGAATGAGCTTGGAAATTAATAGACAATAAATTAAAATGTAACGCTATAAACAACTTGATTTCAATAATGATGAAGAAAAAATGGTTTAAATTACAGTCAGTCGCCTTATATTTGTTATTAACACTGCTGACATATTATGCCCCTGAACTTATGTTGTTTTACCTTGTTTGTGGGGTTTATGATGTGAGTCGTAATAGTAACTTAGACCTAAGTTTATTAAGACGATATTTTTTGGGTAATGGCCTGTTAACCTGGTTCTTGGCGCCGGTTAATTTTTTGATGGATTTGCTTACATTACCTTTTGTTAATAAGAAAATTTATCAGCTGTATGATTTACCCATTGATTGTCAGCAAGAAATAGCGCGTATTTTAGAGGTGGTTAAATCACAAAATATTCTAA
>CAJAHC010000092.1 GCA_903939355.1 uncultured Methylococcaceae bacterium
CGCTTTACTGTCAGCTTTGCTCCGACTAAGCTAACCCACGACGACGCTAAATGATCACCAGTAACCAAGGCATTAAATAAATTAATGCCTACCCGGACTTCTTTAAGCTGAATGGGTGCTGCTGCATTGGCAGCAGAGGCACTTACTTCAATATCTTTTAACACCAACTCTGGGCTATAACCACGCATATTGGCGCGTAAATGCCCTATGGTTAATGGTGCACCTATAAGTTTGCTAATATGTAGCGACAAATCAGCCTTATAATCCGCTATGCCCCACAGCAAAAGGCGCACAACCGTTAGGCTAATTGCTGTTGCAATTAAAGACCAAAAAATAAGATGGCGGGTTGCCCGTTTAATGTGATGAATCATAATCAGCGGCTATAAAATAATAAATTACTGACCCTGAAAGACAGCAATGGTCGAGCCAATAAATTCAAACTTATTTTGTAACTTCGAAGCTTACTGTAAAACAACGTCATACTGCTCCTGGTTATATTGTGCCTCTACTCTGAACTTAATCTTTACACCCAAAAATATTTCTAATTCAGCAAGCATGTCAGCTTCCTCATCAAGCAGCATATCTACCACTTCATTCGATGCAAGAACCAATATTGTCTGTACGTTGTAGAGCCTTACCTCTCGAATGATCTCCCTAAATATTTCCAGACACATGGATTCCGGGGTTTTTAAAACGCCCCGACCGCCACATGCACTGCATGGCTCGCAGAGTATATGCTCCAAACTTTCTCGTGTGCGCTTTCGGGTCATTTCTACCAAACCCAGCACCGAAACTTCAGTAATTCTGGTTTTTGCCCGGTCTTTTTCTAAATTACGTTCGAGCGCCTGCAAAACCTGCATTTTATGCTCTTCACTTTGCATATCAATGAAATCAATAATAATGATTCCACCTAAATTTCTTAACCTAAGTTGACGGGCAATGGTTTGAGCCGCCTCGAGATTGGTTTTAAAAATTGTCTCTTCAAGATTACGGCCACCAACATAACCACCCGTATTAACATCTACTGTAGTCATCGCCTCGGTCTGATCGAATATTAAATAACCACCTGACTTTAACTTAACTTTACGATCCAGAGCCTTTTTAATTTCATCTTCGACACTGTAAATATCAAATACCGGACATTCCCCCGAATAATGCTCTATAACTGGCACGATTTCGGGCACAAATACTTCAGCAAATTCAAGCAATCGTTGATAGGTTTCTTTGGAATCTACGCGAACCCTATCAATACCTTCTTTGTATAAATCTCTAAGTGTTCTGATACTTAAAGGTAAATCCTTATGAATAAACTGCTTGGGCTTTGCCACAGCAATCTTTTTTACAATTGACTCCCACAGCTTTAGCAAAAATGTCATATCTGCAATCAAAATCGATTCTTGTACACATTCTGCTGCCGTTCTTGCGATAAAACTGCCGCAATTATGCTCTTGCCTAAAAGCATCAAGACAGGCTCTTAAACGCATCCGCTCAGCCTCATATTCAATGCGCTGAGATACACCGGAATTATTGGCATAAGGCATATAAACCTGATATCGCGATGGAATAGATATTTCTGTGGTTAAACGCGCGCCTTTTGTGCCTAATGAATCCTTTATCACTTGCACAACAAGATGCTGACCTTCATGCAGGTAATGCTCAATAAGGTCGGAACCTTTCTCTTCCAAATCTTTCGCGCACAAATCTGAAATATGAATAAACGCCGCCTTGGGCAAACCAATATCAACAAAAGCAGCTTGCATACCGGGCAAAACACGACAAACTTCGCCTTTATAAATATTACCTACCAATCCTCGTTCGCGGGTTCTTTCAATAATGAGTTCTTGTAAAACACCATTTTCAATGACCGCAACCCTTGTTTCTGGAGGCGTTACATTAATTAAAATTTCTTCACTCATTTGAAAAGCTCAATTCCTTGTTTGGCTAAAAGTTGTGCCGTCTCAAACAATGGTAAACCGACCACTCCGGAAAAACTGCCTTTTATTGACTCAACAAATACACCACCCCGCCCCTGAATAGCATAGCCACCGGCCTTATCCAACGGCTCACCCGTATCCCAATAATCCAGCATTTCTTGATCTGTCAAGCATCTGAATGTTACCTCAGTAACACTTACTGCCTGATTGTGCTCATGTCCTCTTAGCGAAATCGCCGTATAAACGTGATGAGTTTTACCCGACAACTGTGCCAACATGGCAAGTGCATCTATCTTGTCTTTAGGTTTTCCCATAATCAGGGACCCTAAAACAACCGTTGTATCCGCTGCTAAAACTGGCACATCAGTTTGAAGCCGGGCTAAACATACCGCAGACTTTTCACCCGCCAAACGTTGAACATAATCCAGCGGAGCTTCATTACACAAAGGCGTTTCATCCAGATCAACCGGACAAGTCACATAAGTGACCTTGATTTGATCCAACAGTTCCTTTCTGCGTGGCGATGCAGATGCAAGAATAATTTGTGCAGCCATTAGCGATGATAAGGGTGATTATGAAGAATACTCCAAGCACGATAGAGTTGCTCGGCAACTACAATTCTCACCAGTGGATGCGGAAAGGTCAGTTTTGACAAGCTCCAGGACTCTCTTGCAAGTTGTTTGGCAGAATCAGCTAATCCTTCAGGACCACCTATCAACAAAGTGATATGTTGCCCACTTTCTAACCAACGTTGCATAGCTTCTGCCAACTCTAGCGTTGTCCAAGGTTTACCGGGGATGTCTAGAGTTACTATATGCGTACCCTGAGGAATAGCACCAAGCATCCGTTCACCCTCGTCTTTTACAATACGAACAACATCACTGTTCTTGGTACGTTTACCAGGAGCAATCTCTTTGAGTACTAACTCACACTCACGCGGTAAACGCTTAGCATATTCATCGTAACCGAGCTGTACCCAGCTTGGCATGCGATTTCCTACTGAAATTAAATTTATTTGCATGGAGATGCAGGATACAGATAACAAAGAGCTGTTGCAATGTACTCGACTTTATAAAAACAAGCTTCTTTAATGCCATTCGTAATAAGAATAGCAAGACGGAACGCAAACATCCATTGACCCAATAATCTGAAGTGGAAAGGGCATAATATTTGTTTATTAATCATAGCCATAAAAAAACCCGCTAAGCTATAAAGCTTGCGGGTTTGATCGTTTCTTCATCTATTTATTAAGCAAGCTGCACAGGAATTGACGAAGCAGAACGTAACACTTCGTTTTTCTCGTTAAAATAAATCAGGGTTGGTTTATGCTGCTCTGCTTCTTGTTGTTCCAATATCGTATAAGCACAGACAATAATAAGATCTCCAGGACATGCTAAACGGGCGGCAGCTCCATTAACTGAAAAGATGCCTGAACCTTTTTCTGCACGAATCGCATAGGTAGTAAAACGTGCACCATTGTTAATGTTATAAATCTGAATTTGCTCGTATTCTTTAATGCCTGATAGGTCAAGAATAGTGCTATCAATTGCACAAGATCCCTCGTAACCCAACTCTGAACGCGTCACGGTGGCTCGATGTAACTTCGCTTTAAGCATCGTAATTTGCATAATAAAACACTATAAATACATTTTAAAACCGATCATTATCCATTATTTACTACGATCCATCAACTTTTTAGATATCTGCACCTGATCAAGTGTAGCCTTTATTTAAATCAAAAATAATTTATCTTCCTGACTTTTTATCTAAATAATGATCACTATGGATCAGGTTATTTTGAAAAGGTAATATTATCAATTAACCGTGTTTTTCCCAATTTTGCTGCTACCAATAAAACTAAATCGACATCTTCGATTGTTGCTTTTTTTAAATCGCTGGCTCGACACACGGCAAAATAATCAGGCTGAAAACCAACTTGCTGAAGAGATAACATGGCTTTCTTCTCAATATCAGCAAGACTCTGGTTACCCGCTAAAATAGCATCACGTGCGACACCCAATATATAATAGAGCGCTGAAGCATCTCTTTTTTCATCCTCCGTTAAATAACCATTTCTGGAACTCATGGCTAACCCACTGGGTTCTCTAACTGTATCGACACCTATTATCTCAATAGGTATATTTAAATCACGAACCATTATTTTAATGATCGTCAATTGTTGAAAATCTTTAAGGCCAAATAAAGCCACATCAGGCTGTACTATGTTAAACAGTTTGCATACTACGGTGGCAACGCCGCTAAAATGCCCCGGCCTAAATGCCCCACAGTAAGATTCTGAAAGATCAGCAACTGTAATTATCGTATTAACATCTGGCTCATAAATATCAGCAACTGAAGGCAAAAATAACAAGTCTGCGCCTTCTGTCAGCAACTTTTCTTGGTCTTCTAACTCAGTACGTGGGTAAGCCCCAAAATCTTCGCCAACTCCGAATTGCGTCGGATTAACAAAAATACTAACAACAACTCGATCAGCACTTTCTTTGGCACGAGTAACTAACTGAAGATGCCCTGCATGCAGATTACCCATAGTGGGCACAAAAGCAACTGTTTCACCCGCAGCTTTCCACGCTTTAATGACCTCACGTAAGTCACAAACTGTGTTAATTATTTGCATTTGAATTAAAAGCTATGTTCGAGAGATGGAAATAGCGCCTTTTTAACAGCCTGATGATAAGCATCAATGGCAGCTTCAATGGTTGCAGCTTGTAGCATGAAGTTTTTAGAAAATCGCGGACGCTTATCTATTCCGACATCAAGCATGTCATAAAGCACTAGTACTTGCCCGTCACAATCAACACCTGCACCAATACCAATAACAGGAATACTAAGCTGAGCACTTATTTCTTTAGCAAGCTCTGCTGGTACACATTCCAAAACCAACATGCCAGCACCTGCCTGCTGCAAAAGATGTGCGTCGGCAATAATTTGTTTAGCCTCAGCAGGCTCTTTGCCCTGAAGTTTATAAGTGCCCAATTGATTAATCATTTGCGGCAACAACCCTAGATGCCCACAAACAGGAATCCCCTGATCAACCAGAAAACTGACTATTTCAAAGCGAGGCCCTTCCAGCTTTACCATTTGCGCTCCACCACGCTGCATTAATTTTGCTGCATTAGCGGGTGTGCTGTAACTCATAAATGGTAAATCAGCGATAACAAAAGATCTTCGTCTCGCTTTAGTGACACAGCGCGTATGGTAAACCATATCCGCAATAGTCACCGGAAGTGTTGTATCACAACCCTGGATAACCATCCCTAAAGAATCTCCAACCAACATCATGTCGATGCCGACCTTATCGATTAAAGCACTAAAACTGGCGTCATAAGCAGTTAAGCAGGTGATTTTTTCACCGCATTCCTTCATTGCTGCAAGATCGTTAACTGTTAAAAGAGTTTTTATAGGTTTATCATTCATTGGCTGCACTTCAATTTATCCGTTTAAGTCCGGATAATGGGCACTTAGCGATTAGATCAACAATAGAGCCCTTGTTTGGCACATGTAATTGCGGAGCAATTTCAAACAAAGGATACAAAACGAAAGACCTTTCCTCCATGCCTTTATGGGGAACAATCAAATCAGGCTCGTCAATTTCTTGCTCACCATAAGTCAACATGTCCAAGTCCAATGTTCTCGGACCCCAGTGCTCACCATTTCTTATGCGACCCTGATCATTTTCAATATGCTGTAAGCTGCGAAGCAAATCCATGGCCGACAATTCTGTTACGACACCCATAACGGCATTGACATAATCAGGTTGATCTTGAGGCCCCATGGGTAAGCTGTGATATAAACTGGAAAAGGTCAGCTCTTGGACACCTTCAATTGCAGCAACTGCAATACGCGCTGATTTAATTTGTACAATAGGATCGACAAGGTTACTGCCCAAGCCAATATAAGCAATAACCGGGGGGCTTAATGAGGTTTGCATAATTAATCAATATTCATAAAGTTCAAAGCGAGAACAACCACTTCCAATTTATAATCTAAACCTCTTTTTCGGTAACACTATCTTTACTCTTTCCACGATAACTTCTTGTTCGCCCTACTTTGCTACCTGGCCCTTTACGTGGGGGCCTGGTCATTTTTCTTTGTTCATTTTCATCGGCAACCTGATATTTTTCCCACCACTGAGCGACCTCTAGATCTGCTCCACCCGTCTCTGCTCGCAACAATAGAAAATCATAACCTGCCCTAAATCTGGGATGGGCAAGCAAACGACTGGGCTTAGAACCCACACGTATATTAAATTTAGGTTGTAAACTCCAGACCTCGCGCATTGCCATAGTGATATGACGGGGTAATGCAGTACTTTTAATCTGCGTAGAGATTATTTCGTTAGCTGCCTCCTGATATGCCATATACTCTACCATACCTCGAGCCATCATTTCTTGGGCGCGCACCTTAACAGGCTCCCATAAGAATGCGGCAAATAAGAAATAGGCGGTAACCGTTTTACCCTCAGCTATTCTATTATCAGAATTATCCAGAGCCTTAATTAACAATAAACGTGGGAAGCCATTATCCTCAACCGATAAAGAACTCTCTGTCGCTGGGAACAATATTTGAAAAAGCCCGTAATGCCTCAACATTTCAAATGTTTGCAGAGCATAACCAGACAACAGCAATTTTATTGTCTCATCATAAAGCCGCGCAGAAGGTATACTGGACAATAATTCTGCAACTTTATGCATCGCCGCTTCACAGTCTGGATGCAACCTAAATCCGAGTTTAACTGCAAAACGTACAGCTCGAAGCATACGAACCGGGTCTTCCCGAAATCGTGTTACAGGGTCTCCGATAAGCCTTAACGTGGCTGCTTGGTGGTCAGCCATGCCCGCGACATAATCGACTACCGAAAAATCTTTGATATTATAGTAAAGTGCATTAACCGTAAAATCTCGGCGCCAAACATCTTCCTCAATGGTGCCATAAACATTATCACGTAATAAGCGCCCTTCGTTATTGAGCACCTGCTTGTCATTTTGACTTTCCGCGGCTCCTCTAAAAGTTGCAACTTCTATTACTTCCCTGCCAAAATGCACGTGTGCCAAACGAAATCGGCGCCCTATCAAACGACAATTACGAAATACTTTTCTAATTTGTTCGGGATCAGCATTAGTTACAACATCAAAGTCCTTAGGTTCTCGCCCCAGCAACAAATCACGTACGCAACCACCAACAAGATAGGCGCTGTAACCTTCTTTTTGCAGCTTATAAAGAACCTTCAGCGCATTATCGCTAATCTGTGAGCGTGAAATATTATGCTCGGACCGCTTATATATTCTAACTTTCGCGGCAACTGGTTCAGCTTTATTTTTAGCTGGAGCTATCAATTTTCTAAAGAAATTTAAAATAGTCTTAAACCTTATGTGTTTTTATTTATGTCAATCATACCATTTGCTTCATTCTATCCTACAATCAATCTTCTTTTTTTTACATTACTCTTTTGATTATAGTAAAATCAGTTCACTGGTTTTTAGAAACCTCCATTGTGGATTTAAATGGATATTAAAGATCAGGCAACCATTTTTAAACATTCACACCAAACTTTTACGTAATTAACGGGATTGTTATGTTCAAAAAGATTCTTAATGGCTTCATTGACCATCCTATATTGACCAGCATCTTTGTAGCAGATTTTGGCATTCTTCTGTTCCATAGACCACCCTTTTTATTTTCCCTAATAATGCTGGGATCACTCATGGGTATGTGTATGTATTTTGGTCAAAAATTAGCTTTATTTAAAGTTTAATTGTCTTCAAAAACGAAAGAACCGTTAAAATCAGGTCGCAACATAGCGTTGGCACCTGGTTTTTTTCGACGTTTAGGGGCTCAGCTATATGACGTCTTTCTGTTGGCTGGCCTTTTACTCCTCGCGCAAGCCTTCCTCTATTTATTCGCCACTGATGAATCTATAAGATACTATCAGTCACTTGATCGTAGTTACTTGATCGCTGTTAGTTTTTTATTTTACGGTTGGTTCTGGACCCATGGCGGACAGACATTAGGCTTACGTGCCTGGAAAATAAAAGTTTTGACTCTTGATCAAAAGCCGATAAGCTGGAAACAGTCTTTATTGCGGTTTGTAACAGCCATCATTTCTTGGACTGGATTAGGCTTGGGTTTCATGTGGATTTTAATTGATAAAAATCGCTATAGCTGGCATGACCATGTTTCAAAAACAGCTTTGTTTTATGACAATCCAAAAATAAAACCCGACAAAACACCATTACCTTAATTGTTCAAGGTCACTGCGAAAGCCTCTACTTTTCACACGCCGATCACATTTACAGTCATAACCCAAATAAAAAATCGCCCTTATGAATAACCCATTATTATCCAATAACACCATCCTGCCTTTATTTTCAAAAATAAAACCTGAGTACATTGAGCCTGCGATTACACAGTTATTGGAAGAAGCTCGCGCCGTTGTTAAAAAGCATCTGCAGGCAACAACAGAATATACATGGGAAAACTTGATTGAACCGCTGGAAAGTGCAGAAAATAAGCTCAATAAGGCTTGGTCTCCAGTCAGCCATATGAATGCTGTAGTCAACACCGATGAACTTCGTCTAGCGTATAACGCTTGCTTACCTAAACTCAGCGATTATTCCACTGAGATGGGACAAAACGAGCAGTTATTTAACGCCTATAAAGTTATTGCCGATAGCAATGAATTTGCAACATTGGATAGCGTCCAAAAGAAGATCATTCAGAATGCCCTTCGAGATTTCAGATTATCAGGCGTTGATCTAGATAATGAAAAGAAAAAACGGTACAAAGAAATTAGCCAAGAACTATCTCGTCTTGCCAGCAACTATGAAGAAAATCTCATGGATGCAACTAATGCTTGGAGCAAAGTCATAAGAAATGAGCAGGATTTGGCAGGATTGCCAGCTTCTGCATTGGCCCAAGCCAAACAAACAGCAGAAAGCCAAGACCAGGATGGCTGGATGATCACCCTGCAATTCCCGTCTTATCAAGCCATTATGACTTACGCAGATGACAGGGAATTACGTCGCGAACATTATGAAGCTTACGCTACCCGTGCCTCGGATCAAGCTTCAGATAATGAGCAGTGGGACAATAGCCTCCTGATGGAACAAATACTGGCGCTTCGTCATGAGAAAGCGCAATTATTAGGCTTTGAAAATTACGCTGAATTATCTCTTGCTACCAAAATGGCAAAAAAACCCGAAGAGGTTATGAATTTTCTGGAGGATTTAGCCGATAAATCGTGGCGGCAAGCCCGCAAGGATTTTGCAGACCTACAGAGTTTTGCAAAACAATACCACGGCATTAATAACCTTCAGTCTTGGGATTTAACTTATTATTCTGAAAAAATGCGCCAGCATTTTTACCAACTATCACAAGAAGAAGTTAAAGCCTATTTTCCCATTACTCGTGTTTTACCAGGATTATTTGCTGTAGTTGAAAAACTATATGGCTTACAAATATCTGAAATTAGCGACTTTGACAGTTGGCATCCTGACGTACATTTTTTCCAAATACACGATGAATTTGGTGTGTTGCGAGGCAAATTTTATTTTGATTTGTATGCCCGCACCAAAAAACGTGGCGGCGCATGGATGGATGACTGTGTAGGACGCACAAAAATTAATGATCAAATACAAACGCCCATTGCTTACCTAACTTGCAACTTTACTCCGCCAACAAGTACCGAGCCCTCTTTGTTAAGCCATGATGATGTGACTACACTGTTTCATGAATTTGGACATGGCTTACAACACATGCTCACCAAAATTGATTATTTAGGTGTTTCCGGCATTAATGGGGTTGAATGGGATGCCGTTGAATTACCGAGCCAATTCATGGAAAACTGGTGCTGGGAGCAAGAAGCTCTGGCATTAATATCAGGTCATTATCAAACAGGCGAACCATTGCCCGATAGCTTATTTAATAAAATGCTGGCCGCGAAAAATTTTCAAGCAGGCATGATGACTGTAAGGCAACTTGAATTTAGTCTTTTCGACTTTAGAATTCACAAGGATTATGATCCTGAAAAAGGTGCTCGTATCTACCCCATTTTGGAACAAGTCAGAGCGCAAGTTGCCGTTATTAATCCTCCTAAGTTTAACCGCTTTGCACATAGCTTCTCGCATATCTTTGCAGGTGGCTATGCCGCCGGATATTACAGTTATAAATGGGCAGAAGTTTTATCCAGTGATGCTTTTTCCTTATTTGAAGAAAAAGGTATTTTTAATCCGGAAACCGGCAAATTATTTTTAACGACTATTCTTGAAACAGGCGGTAGTGAAGATGCAATGGCCTTGTTTATCAAGTTTCGTGGGCGCAAACCAACGATTGATGCCTTACTCAAACATAATGGCATAGCTGCATGAAATACAAAGATCTCCGTGATTTTATCAAACAACTGGAAGTTCAAGGTGAACTCAAACGAATTACTATTCCGGTTGATCCCTATCTGGAAATGACGGAAATTTGTGACCGCACTTTAAAACAAGCTGGCCCTGCTCTTCTATTCGAAAATCCAACAGGTTATAACATTCCAGTACTGGGCAATCTGTTTGGCACACCCCGACGTGTGGCAATGGGCATGGGTGCCGAATCAGTCACTGAACTACGTGGCATTGGTGAGTTGTTAGCGACTTTGAAAGAGCCAGAACCTCCCAAAGGCATGAAAGATGCTTGGGAAAAATTCCCTTTATATAAACAAGTGTTAAATATGGCACCTAAACTGGTTTCATCGCCGCCCTGCCAAGAATTGATTAGACAAGGCGATGAAATTGATTTGGGTGTTTACCCTATTCAAACCTGCTGGCCGGAAGATGCTGCGCCTTTAATAACTTGGCCACTGGTCATTACCAAAGGTCCGCACAAACATAGACAAAATTTGGGTATTTATCGCCTGCAAGTTATAGCCAAAAACAAAGTCATCATGCGCTGGCTAGCCCATCGAGGAGGCGCATTAGACTTTAAAGAATTCCAAGCCGCCAATCCTGGCCAACCCTTTCCTGTTTCAGTTGCACTAGGAGCAGATCCTGCAACGATACTTGCTGCCGTTACGCCAGTACCAGACTCTCTATCTGAATATGCTTTTGCAGGATTGTTAAGAGGCAGCAAGACTGAAGTTGCCAAATCACTCATTAATGACCTACAAGTTCCCGCCAGTGCGGAAATAGTTCTGGAGGGCTTTATTTATCCGGATGAATTCGCCCCTGAAGGCCCTTATGGCGACCATACCGGCTATTACAATGAAGTTGCCGAATTCCCAGTCTTTACTATCGAACGAATTACCCAGCGCCAAGCACCCATCTATCACAGCACCTTTACCGGCAAACCACCCGATGAACCGGCTATTTTGGGAGTTGCCTTAAATGAAGTATTTGTCCCTATTTTACAAAAACAATTCCCGGAAATAATTGATTTTTATCTGCCTCCAGAAGGCTGCTCTTACCGAATGGCCGTTATCAGCATGAAAAAACAATATGCCGGCCACGCAAAACGGGTCATGTTGGGTACTTGGTCATTCCTGCGGCAATTTATGTACACCAAGTTTGTCATCGTAGTAGATGACGATATTGATGTCCGCAACTGGCAAGAGGTTATCTGGGCGATGACCACCCGCATGGATCCAGCAAGAGATTTAACCATACTGGAAAACACGCCTATTGATTATCTTGATTTTGCTTCGCCTGTTTCTGGA
>CAJAHC010000093.1 GCA_903939355.1 uncultured Methylococcaceae bacterium
CACATTAACCAAGCTCGCTACATTGCGTTGACTAATCCACTGCAATTCCCTTTGCGTGGAGTTTATTGAGGAGTTATAGTACAGGATAAAATCAATAACGCTCAACAACATAAATCTTAAAGAGTGCTTTAGTGATCAGTTGTGCTGGCGGACAAGATCAGCATTTCAATTTCAGGAGAAATAAAATAACCGTGAGTTATAAAATCTAGTATTTCAAACTAATTTTAATTAGTAACATATTGATATTTTTAGGATAAATTTTTGAAACAATCTTTTTATGACTTAAGTTATTCTGATTTAGAAATGGTTATAAATCAAAATAATTTAAACTACTCAGCAGCTTCAGTTCTTTTTAATTGGCATTATAAGAAAAAAGAAACGGCTCAATGTGTTGATAAAATTGCTAAATTTTCATTGGCTTTTTTTCAAAATACTTTCGATTTTTCTCTGCCCGAAATCGATACGATTCATGAGTCAAAAAACGATCAAACCGTAAAGTTTCTTTTTAAGCTTAAAGACAATCATAAAGTTGAAACAGTCCTTATTCCGTTTCATAACAAATATTCTATTTGCCTTTCATCACAGGTTGGCTGTGCAATGAACTGTTCTTTTTGTTTTACTGGCAAACAAGGACTTAAAAGAAATCTGACTACCAGCGAAATTGTTGGTCAGTTTATACAGGCTTGGCGTTGGTTAGCGATAAATAGGCCTGGAGAAGAAAGGATCTTAAATATTGTTTTTATGGGGCAAGGCGAACCTTTACATAATTTTGATGCCGTTAAAAAAGCGTGCGAAATATTTTTATCCAAACACGGAACTTCAATTGGTGTTCAAAAAATCACTATTTCAACGGCGGGTTATATTCCTGGCCTTAAAAGATGGAGCAAGGAAATTCCTGGAGTCAACCTTGCGTTATCGCTTCATTCCCCCTTTGAAGAAAAAAGAAATGAACTTATTCCCATTAATAAAAAATATCCGCTAAATGAAGTGCTGACATATATTGACAAGATACCTTTAAATAAAAAACAATTTATTACTTATGAATATATTCTGATAAAAGATTTTAATGATTCTCTGGATGATGCTAAGAAATTGGGAACGATGTTGACTGGTAAAAGTGCTTATATTAACTTAATTCCTTTTAACTCATTCCCAGGGTCACATTACAAGCGTCCGGATTTAGATAAAGTTGAAAAGTTTAAAGAAGTTTTAGATACTTTTAAAATCCCGACTTTAATAAGAAGTGCTAAAGGGGATGATGTATTAGCAGCATGTGGACAACTTAATTCTAAAAATTAAATAGTATCAGGTCATTGATTCAGTTCGAGCCAAGTCAGCCACTGAAACACAAAAATATCCAAATTCTCCAGGTTATTGATGCAACGCTGGAGCGAGCTCTAGTCAAGGATATTGCATTGTGGCGAATTTTTGGGGTTTCTAAATTGATTGAATTATTTTGCCTGTAATATTTTGAGTAGCTCATCTTTTAGTGCTAAGCGTCTTTTTTTTAGTCCCTGAACATAGTCATCAGCGTGAACTTCTATTTCGGTTTCACAACGGCGAACTAAATGGTCCAATTCATCATATTCGTTAAATAGTTTGGCAAAATGATGATTACTAATTTTCAATTCATGAATTCGTTCTTTATATTCGGGTAGTTCGTGTAATAGATCGTGTTTTTCACCTAGCATAATATGTTCTCTTATAGTGATTTGAAATGTGATGTGGTTAATGCGATTAAAACAAATATGTTTCTCTATGGCAGAGAGTATTTCTATTATTTATCAGTCTCAAGTATACCTGACTGGAAGCTAAAATGTGATAGGTTCAAAAATAAGATTAAGTTAAAGAAAACTGTTTTGTATAGAAGTGCTATGAAAAATATATTCTTGGATGTTCTTTTCACTTAATAGACCAATCAGATCAAGAGATAGGGTTGACGATAAATCTATCGCTTGATCACCATAATTTTTGGTGTTTCCGGTTTTCTTAGAAGGTGCGTATAGCTATTTCTGCAGGTGCCGCAAGCAGCTCTTCTAATTCTGCATCCAGTTTTACAAGTGTTAGTGAGAAGCCCTCCATATCAAGTGATGTGCAGTAATTACCCACATAATTGCGTTTAATCTTCATCCCAAATTTCTCAACTTGTTCGTGTGCATATCCATAAAGTAGGTATAGTTCTGAAATAGGTGTGGCACCCATGCCATTAATCATCAATGCAACATCATCACCCGCTTTAAAAGGAAGATCAGAAACAACTGCGTCTAATAATTCATCAACGATTTGATTAGCAGATTTGAGCTTTACGCGTTTTCGACCAGGCTCACCATGTATACCAATGCCGATTTCCATCTCATCATCTGTCAATGTAAAGATAGGTGTTCCTTTTGCTGGTGGTGTACATCCCGAAAGAGCCATGCCCATGGTGCGTGTCACAGAAACGACACGGTTACCTAGCGCTTCCAATTCTTCAAGAGTTGCACCACGTTCAGCAGCGGCTCCAACTGCTTTTGTCACAAAAAAATTCCCTGCCACTCCTCGACGACCAGTCGTGTAAAGCGAATCTTTAACTGCAACATCGTCATTGATAATCACTGATCTAATTTCGATTCCATCGGCCTCAGCCATTTCTTGGCTCATCTCAAAAGCCATGCGATCACCTGTGTAGTTATTAATTAGATACAAAACTCCTTTTTTGGAAGCGATAAGCTTGGTTGTATTGTAAATATAATCTGCCGGTGGAGCGGCAAAAACATCGCCTTGGCAGACAGCATCTAACATTCCATAGCCGACAACCATGGCGTGTGCGGGCTCATGGCCTGAGCCGGATCCTTGCAAAATGGATACCTTGTTATCATTAGGACCATCGGCCCGCATGATTAAGTTATATTTAGGGATATATTTTAGTGTTTTTGAATTTGCTAAAGCGATGCCTTTAAGCATTTCTGGTACAAATTGTTTGGGATCATTGATTAATTTTTTCATGGCTAGCCTTAACTTTAATTATAGAGAGGGATTATTCTTGCCAAGCATTACTGACTGCTTCAAACAGAACAGCGATTGCAACTGCACCAGCATCCAATGAACCAATACTTCGTTCCCCTGTATATGAGGCTCGTCCACGTTTGGCAATCATGGGTCGAGTCTCTTCTGCTGATTGACGGGCAACAATTGCAGCAGCTTTAATTGCAGATGCACTATTTTCTCCGTTGTGAAAAGAAACTTCCAATTGATTGACAGCTGGAATCAATGCATCCAGCAATGTTTTATCTCCTAGTTCAGCCTGACCTCTTTTTTTAATCCCTTCAATAGCATTACGAAATAAAGCGATAACATCCTCTTTAGAAATTTCTATTTTGTTGTCTAATGTCATGCTGGCTCTAAGAAATGCTGTTCCCCATATTGTTCCAGAAACGCCACCTACACGACCAATAATGATAGTCGAAATGCCCTTTAGAAAAGTACTTGGTAAACTCCTATCAATATTGTCCCAATCTTCCAAGACTATCTCAAAGCCCCGTGCCAAAGAATACCCAAAGTCCCCATCCCCAACTACACCATCTAGCTCACTAAAGTAATTTTCGTTGTCGAGAATAGTATTCGCCATTGTACGTACGACAAGGTTTAGTTTGTTTGATTCCATAAGACTGTTTTCTCCTGTAATTATTTACGTTAATAAGCAGGCTTCAAAATCTTTCAATGTTAAAAAACTGCTTAAGTTAACATTACTGCGATTTTCCATAATTTGCATTGGCGCACCATGCTCTCCTAAATCTGATAAAACCATTATTGCTTCACTCATATCTTCATTTTTAGTATAACTGCTTAGTGTAATTATGCATCGTAAACCAGCAGAAACTGCAGCCAGTAAACCATTTCGAGAGTCTTCAATAACCAATGCTTCATTGGTAGACATTTTTAAATGTTTTAAAGCGAGTAAATAAATATCTGCTGCCGGTTTTTTATGGGAAACAATATCACCTGCAAAAATCTCAAATTGTGCAGACTGACTTACTCCAACTACATTTTCAAGTACTGCCCTGACTGATTGTTCTGCTGATGTAGATGCAACAGCTAATTTCCAACCCGCATCAATAGCTTCCTTAACTAATCTAACTATTCCTGGCCTCCCTGGTAACTTATCTTTAGTTACCATTTCCATGTAGATTTCTGTTTTAATCTTGTGCCAATTTGAAATCAATGTTTTTTGAGCAGATGAATCAGTCGGTAAGTCAAGTTGCTTAACGAACTCTGGATTAAGAAGACTTGCCATACGTTCTTTACCTCCGGCTATTTTTAATTTTATAGCGTAGTCTGCTTCAGACCATTGAATGGGCAGGCCAAGTTCGCGAAATGTTTGATTAAATGCAATTAAATGGCCAAAGCGTTCTGTGTCAGCAAGAACGCCATCACAGTCAAAAATGATTGCGGGCATCAGGCTCTTCCAACAGAACCAAAAATTTGAAAATAATCAGTGGCCATTTTCTCTAGGTCGTTACTAACGTAATTAAATTGAGATAATGGATCCCACTTATTGTTGGTTTCAGCTTGTCTAAGAAAAGCTAAATTTGATTGCATAAATGTAATTTTAAGCGCTGTTGAAATATTGACTTTAGCGCAACCAAAACTAATGAGATTTTTAAATTGTTCTTCCGATAATCCAGTTCCCCCATGAAGAGCAATAGGTATAGGAATAGATGTGGTAATATCTGAGACTAACTGTGTGTCAAGTTGGGGGCTTTCTGCATATACACCATGGGCATTGCCAATAGCTGGAGCAAAACAATCAATGCCAGTGCTACGAATGAAATCTAGAGAGGCTTCTAAAGATTTATGTTCTGAGTCAGTATCAGAGCCCATTCCATCCTCAATGCCTTTAATGCCGTCTATTTCGCCTTCTACACCAGCACCATAGAGTCTTGCTTCAGTTATTACTTGAATGCATTGTCGTCTATTTTCATCCAATGTCATTGCCGAAGCATCAAATAAAACTGAGCCCCAACCCTTTTTTAGACATTGACTGATAAGTTTACGATCAGGGCAGTGATCTAGATGGAGTGACAATGGAATTTTGACCTGCCGAGACATTTCTGTCCACATTGCAAATAATGTATCGATGCCTATAGCATTAACAGTTTTAACTGAAACCTGAATAATCACTGGCGAGTTAGCAATCTCAGCAGCATTAATAACTGCTTTCATTGTTAAATCATTTATAACGTTGAAGGCAGCAACACCGTAGCGCTTATTAAATGCGTCTTGCAAAATTTCTTTAAATGGCACAACAGGCATATAGGATTTTATCCAAATAAGTTCAAAAATATACTTTCATGCAATTAATATCATTTTGAACGAAAAGTTAAAGTCTATAGTATTACCTAATCTTCTGAAAATCATATAAATATTTTCTGAAACTTGAATGTTATCTAATGACATTGATGAAATTAGATAAGGCTAAGATATCAGTCTAACTGATAGCGACTGCATCAGTCGAGATCAGTCCTGAAGGTGTCAGGGGTATTTGGTTGCGAGAGAAAAATAATTACTATTGCTTTAGGAGTACAAAGGATAATCTCATTAGTTGATAGTGTATCGACAGGATGGGTTGATTGTAGATTCATTAACTAATTGATAAACTGCAATGACAAAGTCCTTCGGCAATTAGCCCGTCAGTTTCCCTTGGTAATCGCACAACTACAGTAAATGTTGCGAAAAAATATTGGAGTCATTTACATTTGAATTATCCGTCTTCGCAACCAAATCGGTTGCTTAATATCTTGAGAGGTTCTGTTGGTAATTTGGTTGAATATTTCGACTGGGCTATTTATGCAGCATTTGCGTTGTATTTTGCGCCAGCTTTCTTTCCTGAAGGTGATCAAACTGCACAATTACTGAATAATGCAGCGATTTTTGCTGTTGGTTTTATTTTCCGCCCAGTAGGAGGATGGCTGCTGGGCAGTTTAGCCGATCGCAAGGGACGCAAAAGCGCATTGCTGTTGTCCGTGAGCCTAATGTGTTTGGGCTCCCTGATTATTGCTTGTACACCAGGTTATGCTGTTATTGGGGGATGGGCGCCTGCTTTATTACTGTTCGCACGTATGTTGCAAGGTTTCAGTATTGGCGGTGAATATGGCAGTTCGGCAACTTATTTGAGTGAAATGGCAGGTAGGACTCGGCGCGGTTATTACTCAAGTTTTCAATACGTTACTATTGTGTTGGGTCAGTTACTGGCACTATTATTGTTAATGGTATTACAAAAGGTGCTACTGAGTAGTCAAGAACTCCATCAGTGGGGATGGCGAATTCCTTTCGTAGTAGGCGGTTTGTTGGCTATAGTTGCCATGTGCTTACGAAGCAGCATGGAAGAAACTAAGGCCTTTGTAGATCAACATACCGATGTGGGTAGGCAAGGTAATCTTCGAGAGTTGCTTAATTACCCTAAGGAATTAAGCACCGTAGTTGCCCTAACGGCAGGTGGTACAGTGTCTTACTATACGTTTAGTGTCTATATGCAAAAATTTCTCGTCAACACAACGGGATTTAGTAAAGACGATGCCACTGTTATTTGTGTGATCGCCTTGCTGGTGTTTATGTTGATCCAACCTTTATACGGATTGATTTCTGATTTTGTTGGCCGACGTTTCATGCTCATTGCTTTTGGTGCTGGAGCGACAATTTTTACCGTACCTATCCTTTCACAATTGTCTCAATCGCAAAGCATGGAGTCGGCTATAGCCTCGTATATTTTCGCTTTACTGATTATTTCTGGTTACTCATCGGTAAACGCCATAGTCAAAGCCGAATTATTTCCGGTTCATATTCGCGTGTTGGGAGTAGGTCTGCCTTATGCTCTCACAGTGTCCTTGTTTGGGGGAACGGCCGAATATCTGGCCTTAAGTATGAAAAGCTTCGGACACCCAGAATGGTTCGCTTATTATGTTAGTGGATGCGCAGCTTTATCTTTGATTGCCTCTCTAGTCATGAAAGAGCCAAAGGGTGTGTCGAAATTGGATCAGATGAACGATGAAGGTGAAGGTTTCGGGTGATGTCCTGAAGATTGCTATACGAGTATATTAAGACACTCAAGAAAAAGAATAATCATGGATAAAAAGCCTTATATTTAGATAGTTAAGCATCTTGAGTTACAAAATCTTACACCGGAATACGTTGAACTACTGATGCTTAATTTTTATCGTAATTAGACTAAATGGTTCTAGCTTTAGAAAGGGCAGACTTCTTGGTCTAGGTGGGTTAGGGCGTTATCATCTCCCGCTCCACTATGTAAACAAGTGCAAAGAACTTTTAGCCAAAGAATTACAAATTAGGTTAAATGGTGATTCTACTTTATCGACAGATTATATTATTTTGGAGGCCGGTTATAGCAGTTCAGACTTCTGCTCGGGTAATTGGATCGTCATTGTGAAAGTGTAAAATGCTTATGACTCAATTGTTAGTCATTAGAATTAGTGCGATTACATAGTGACAATAGGCTACTAGGCGTGGATTGATTTATATCTCCACACTCATATCTTACTTTTGCTATTATTGCGATTATAAAATATAAAAAGAATACCTAGCGGGAATTAAGATGAATTCTGTACCCTTTTATAACTCCACTATAAGTGAGAACCAGGATTTATGAGGTTCTCAGTTCGTCCAGTTAATCATAATCCGAGCGAAAAAAGTTATCGTAAAACTGTAATAATCAGTCTGTTTGCATTGCTGAGCACTAGTGGCTGTACGCTCACCCAAAAAATTGCCGATCTCCCTGTGGTAGCAGTACGCTCGGCCATTAACGGCTTTACGAGCGAGAAGTCGGTGGATCTGGTTGCCTTACAGTCCGATTTACTGCGATTTTCTGATACTTTTATTTTAACTACATCGCAAGCAACAGATGAGTTACAGCTTGAGGGACAACCCATAAAACGTGATCAACAGGTACTCGTCAGAGTTCGATTTTCATCGGACATTTTGGCGTTGGTAACGGGGGCAAATGCAATTGGTAATCTGGTCAATATGTTGGTGTATACCACTTCGGCTCGTTTCGGTGTAGAAGATTATTGGTTGCCCAAGGTCTATGGTGATTCGGTTATGCCTTTACTACAGGTATTGCGAGAGCAGGAAAAGAATATTTGGGATTTGGCAGGAGAAATACTAACGTTCGATCAGCGAGGTGAATTGAAGAAAGCGATTGCGAATTCGCGTGAAAAGAGTAAGCATACAAAAGGTGAGATTGGTTCCTTTGCCAGCCTTTCTCTAGTCAATGACATCATTAAATCCAGTGCTCAAACGAAATCTTCATTTATGCCCTCTAGTGTATTTAAGTTATTGGACATTGATCCTCTGTCAGGACTAGATCCAGCGACTCGCGAGTTGACTGAAACTCGATTATTTGGCGAACGAGCCATGTTCATTGTTCAGCACATGCCACAATTACTTGAATGGCAAATGGAACTTCTTGTGGAACGTACGACCAAAAATCAGGAAGTTCAGCAGATGGTCTCCAATACCACTAAAATCGCAATTGCCGGTGATCGCCTGAGCCGGACATTTGAGCAGATGCCTTCTTTGATTAGTAATGAGCGAGAGAAAATTCTTGCTGCGTTAAAGTCTGAACAGCAGGGATTGGCAGAACTCTCCAAGCAGGTTGGTCTTACTATGGGCGAGGGTAGTAAGATGGCGGATGCTACAGAAAAAGCACTGAAGACCTTTGCCGGTATTGTTGATCAATTAGACAGATCATCTAGTGAACCTTCTTCTTCAGAGCCCTTCCATATTCGTGATTATGCCGAAACTGCATTGCAGATAGACGTAATGATGCAGCACACAACTCAGTTGTTGAGCATGCTGGGACCTAACTTTGAGCCAGCTAATATCGCGAAGCTATCAGGTTTGATAGATAAAATAACCTTGCAGACTCAGCAGCGGAGTCAAATGGTTGTCGAATATGCCTTCCAAAAAGCTGTTCTTTGGGTCATTATCAGTTCATTAGTTCTATCATTATCATTATTGGCTGCAGGCCTGCTATACAAGTTCTTACGCTGAAAATCTTGGAAACGGAGCGATAGCGAAGTGAAGATTTTTAGTCCGCGATAGCCGTAGGGCATGTGTTTTCACGAAGCGTAGCGTAGTGAAAATGCAGGCTTTACGAAA
>CAJAHC010000094.1 GCA_903939355.1 uncultured Methylococcaceae bacterium
CAAATCTTCAGCGCTGATGCTTTAAAATTTGATTTTTCATCATTGGTGAAAAATAACGAAAAATTACGTATTATTGGCAACCTGCCCTATAACATCTCAACACCGTTAATGTTTCATTTGCTAAATAATGCCTCCTGTATTGAAGACATGCATTTTATGTTACAAAAGGAAGTGGTTGACCGAATTTGCGCCGCACCGGGCAGTAAAAAATACGGCCGACTGAGCGTTATGATGCAATATCATTGTACAACTGAACTATTATTTGACGTGCCGCCCGAAAGCTTTGATCCCGCGCCCAAAGTCATGTCAGCTATTGTTAGACTGGTACCCCATGACCACCCTCCCGTAGCGGTTAATAATTTAAAGATGCTCAATAGAGTTGTCGTACAAGCATTCTCCCAACGGAGAAAAACCTTACGTAATTCTTTAAAAAAACTCATTGAAGAAAATGCCATTATCGCTTTAAACATAGACCCCACTTTAAGGGCCGAAGCATTGTCACTTGCTGATTTTGCAAACTGAGTAATCTTTTAATTGAAGAAGAAATAGCATAATCCCCGCGACAATATGTCACATTTCATTACCTTGAATTTGTAGTTATCATTACTGCAACTCTTGAGATTCAAAATTCCAAAGGAATTTAAAGCGTTACATCCTAACTTTAATGCGGCCTGATTAGCTGCATTTTTTTTGCCTGCCATTCTAGACAAAGCCTTATTCCTGCTTGTTGACTCTATGTAGAGATGCATAAATTTTGTTTTAGTGGCACACTAAGCCTATCTATAGACATTCTGTGAAAGCAACATGAACTTCTGGCTAATGAAATCCGAACCTGATGCGTTTGGTATCAACGATCTTTATAACAAACCCAACCAAACTGAACATTGGGACGGTGTGCGTAATTATCAGGCCAGAAATATGATGAGGGATGCCATGAAGCTGGGTGATCAGGTGTTTTTTTATCATTCAAACTGCGAACAACCGGGCATTGTTGGCATCATGGAGGTTGTTAAGGAAGGCTATCCTGATTTCACCGCCTTTGATCCGGATGATGCGCATTTTGACCCTAAAAGTGATCCCGACAAACCACGCTGGATGATGGTTGATGTTAAATTTGTGAAAACCTTATCCCGAACCATTAGTCTTAGGGAATTAAAAGCCAGACAGGAATTGGTTAATATGGCGGTAGTAAGACCAGGAAACCGTCTGTCAATCATGCCGGTGAGTGCAGATGAGTGGCAATTTATCTTAGGTTTAGAACAACAAGATACCCTTTTATAGGCCGTTTATCTGAGTATATAGACAGCCCTGAAGGATTGCCTCTACCTCAAAGCAGAACCGCCACTTATTGAAAAAATCGCTTTAAATAATGGCCCGTATAGGAAGCCTCATTTTCAGATACCTTTTGAGGTGAGCCTTCAGCAACCAGAGTACCGCCACCATCACCACCTTCCGGCCCCATATCAATTAACCAATCAGCGGTTTTGATGACATCCAGATTATGCTCGATAACAATCACGGTATTGCCATGATCCCGCAGGGTATGGAGAACACCCAATAATTGCTTAATATCATGAAAATGCAGGCCGGTAGTCGGTTCATCCAAAATATATAAAGTTTTACCAGTATCACGCTTCGACAATTCTTTGGCGAGTTTAACCCGTTGCGCTTCGCCACCCGACAGCGTCGTCGCATTTTGCCCCAGTGTGATGTAACTCAGGCCCACCTCAGTTAACGTATGCAACTTTCTGGCTAAGGTTGGCACGGCACTAAAAAACTCGGCGGCATCTTCTACCGTCATATTCAACACTTGATTAATCGTTTTGCCTTTATACCGAATTTCCAATGTTTCACGGTTATAACGTTTGCCGTTACAAGCATCGCAATGGACAAAAATATCCGGCAAAAAGTGCATTTCAACTTTAATAACGCCATCGCCCTTGCAGGCTTCGCAACGCCCCCCTTTTACATTAAAACTAAAACGACCCACCGTATAACCTCTCGACCTGGCTTCATGGGTCGCTGAAAAAAGTTCCCGTATGGGCGTAAACAAACCGGTATAGGTAGCGGGATTGGAACGAGGCGTTCGACCGATAGGGCTTTGATCGATGTCAACCACCTTATCAAAATGCTCAAGTCCCTCAACCCCATCACAGGGCGCAGGAATAATACCGGCACGGTTAATCAATCGCGCCGCATAAGCATATAAAGTATCGTTAACCAACGTTGATTTACCGGAACCCGACACGCCCGTGACACACGTCAACAAGCCAACAGGAAAGGAAATATCAACATTCTTTAAATTATTGCCCTGCGCATTGCGAATGGTTATTTGCTTGGTCTTATCAACCGGCGTTAAAGTTTTAGGGATTTCAATACTAACTTTACCTGACAAATACTGGCCCGTTAAGGATTCTTGACAGTTTAAAATATCCTCCAATGACCCTTGGGCAATAATATTGCCACCATGAACCCCAGCGCCTGGGCCAATATCAACAATATGTTGTGCAGCACGTATGGCATCTTCATCATGTTCAACCACAATAACGGTATTACCCAAGTCACGCAGATGAAACAAAGTGTTAAGCAAGCGATCATTATCTCGCTGATGCAACCCAATAGACGGTTCATCCAACACATACATCACACCCACCAAACCCGCACCAATCTGGCTTGCAAGGCGAATCCGTTGCGCTTCACCACCCGAAAGGGTATCTGCACTTCTATCCAGCGTTAAATAATCCAGACCCACATTAACCAAAAACTCCAGTCGCTCCTGAATTTCTTTAATAATTTTTACTGAAATTTCACCCCGCTGACCCGGCAAACATAAGGTTTTAAAAAAGGCCAAGGATTTACGAATAGGTAAATGGGTCAACTGATGAATGGGGAACTCGTCAATAAACACATTTCGGGCGGCCACATTAAGGCGAGCACCATCACAGACATTACAGGGCCTATGAGATCTATATTTTGCTAGTTCATCCCGTACCATCTGCGAATCGGTTTCATGATAGCGCCGCTCCATATTGGCAATAATCCCCTCGAATCGATGCTTCTTTTTCTTAACCGTTCCTGTTCCGGTCATAAACTTAAACTCAACCGCTTCATTGCCACTACCGTAAAGCACAATATCCTGAGCCTCTTTAGAGAGCTCTGAAAAAGGCATCTCCAGATCAAACCCATAATGCTCCGCTAACGAACAAATTAGTTGATAATAATAGGCGTTACGTCTGTCCCAACCACGAATTGCACCGCCAGCAAGACTAATATCAGGATTATGAACAATCAGATCGGCATCAAAATGCTGCCTTACGCCTAAGCCGTCACAACTACTACACGCGCCCTTGGGATTATTAAAAGAGAAAATGCGTGGCTCTAACTCGGTTAAACTATAACCACATTGATTACAGGCATACCGTTCGGAAAAAATAATCTCTGTCGCATCTTCAAGACACGCCGCAATGGCCATACCGTCAGCAATGCGCAAAGCTGTTTCAAAAGATTCAGATAAACGTAAAGCAACATCCTCACGAATTTTGAACCGATCCACCACCACTTCAATCGTATGTTTCTTTTTTAAATCCAAAGCCGGAGCTTCATCCAAGTCATAAACCGTGCCGTCAATACGCGCCCGAATAAATCCTTGCGCACGCAAATCATCCAGCAACTGACTATGCTCACCTTTGCGATCATTAATAACCGGCGCCAACAACATCCAACGTTGGTCTTGCGGCTGCGCAAGGAGATGATCAACCATTTGACTGACCGTTTGAGCCGCCAGAGAAACATGATGCTCAGGGCATCGCGGTGTGCCTGCCCGGGCATACAACAATCTTAAATAATCATAAGTTTCGGTGATGGTACCGACTGTGGAACGCGGATTATGGGAAGTGGATTTTTGCTCTATGGAAATAGCCGGTGACAAGCCCTCTATATGATCAACATCCGGTTTTTCCATCATGGATAAGAACTGTCGCGCATAAGCAGAAAGCGATTCTACATAACGGCGCTGACCTTCGGCATAAATTGTGTCAAAAGCGAGTGACGATTTACCGGAACCGGATAAACCGGTAATAACTATCAGTTTATCTCTGGGCAGATCAATATCAATATTTTTCAGATTATGCGTTCTGGCACCACGAATGCTAATAGTATCCATCAAATAATTCCGGCAATTAAAACAACTGGATAATATACGTTCAAACTAAAGTTTTCACAAATGTCATAGCGGCTAAGCGTTAAAAGACACCGCTTAACGCCTGAAACTTTGTTTTACTGAACTTCAAACTACTCGACAACCTTAAAAGATGACTTAAACCATCAACAAGATGCCACTCAGCTCTTATACGTTAACTTTAATTACTTAAAATAATTGTAAATATCGTTTGAGAACCTACACTTTTTTCTAATAAGGTCACTCAAAGGAAGCAACACATCAAGCAACCATTAAATCTAATTCTTACTCTTCCTTAACCACTTAGCAAGCTTAAAACACCACCGTTTATGATCCACAGGACACATAGCTCAGGGCCAGAAACAAGGCCAGTCGGTTGCAGGTTATATCATCCGTACTGTAACCATCTTTATTGTTAAATCTAATGCTTGGAGTATCAACCATGTCGAACGACTATTTAACTCTTACTGTCACCCAGCTTTACCAAGCTACTTTAACTTTTTTTGTTACACCAACATAGAAGATTGGTTATTCAATTATTGATGTATGCGCGTCAATGTTGGGCATAAAAAGCTTGCTCGACATATAAGCCTTA
This sequence comes from uncultured Methylococcaceae bacterium, assembly GCA_903939355.1. GTDB lineage: Bacteria > Pseudomonadota > Gammaproteobacteria > Methylococcales > Methylomonadaceae > Methylobacter_C. Next base: position 4,773 of record CAJAHC010000094.1, read on the forward strand.
TAAGCAAGTAATCTTTTTAAAACGAGGATAGTTATGTCAAATCCAATTACCCCTTTTTATCCTATTATTTATGTCCGCGGTTATGCAATGACAGAGCAAGAGCAGAATGAAACCACTGCTGACCCATTCAATGGTTTCAATCTTGGCTCTACAGTATATCGAGCTACATCAGATAAAGATAAACCTGCAAAGAAATTTATTTTTGAATCTCCCTTATTGCGGCTCGTTACTGACTACAAATACATGGATGTATACAAAAATGGACTGGATATTATGGACATCGATGAATGGGAAGGCACACTTCCAAATCGATCGATTGTCATTTATCGTTATTATGATATTGCCTCAACATTATTGGGTACTGGAAAAACGCCACAAATAACAGATTTTGCAAAAGGATTGAGCCAGTTGATTATTCGCCTTCGTGATCTGGTCTGTGCTAATCCAGATAATGCAATAACAGTGGAAGATTTTCGATGTTACCTGGTCGCCCATTCAATGGGAGGGCTCGTTTGCCGCGCTTTCCTTCAAAACTCTGAACTAGGTGACAATCAAGCACGTCGTTGCATAGACAAGGTGTTCACCTATGCTACACCCCATAACGGCATCGATATAGCGGGTTTTAATGTGCCTAAGTGGCTGAGTTCTTGGGACATAAATAATTTCAGTCGCGAGAATATGGCAAAATATCTCAAGCTAGAGCCACTTTATAAGAAAACTGGTCGAGTAGATTGGCTATCTGAAGAATCTTTTCCTTCTGACCGATTTTTTTGCATGGTAGGTACAAATCGGGGTGACTATGAAGTCGCCATGGGACTATCAAGAACATTTTCAGGGCACGGTAGCGATGGCTTGGTTAGAATAGAAAATGCTTCCATTTGGGGTGTGAACGCCAAGGATCAAGTATCAACTCCATGTGCCACCGCTTACGCTTACCGTTCCCACTCGGGCAATTTTGGCATCGTCAATAGTGAAGAGGCGTATCAAAATCTAACACGCTTCCTATTCGGAGATATACGAGTTGACATATGGGTAGACGTGGATTCTGTTCAGTTGCCGCCAGAGATTCAAGGCAAACCGGTTAATGCACTTTATCAGTTTGAGTTGAAGGCATCGCCTCGTGGTATGCGCTGGTATCTTACACGCCGAAAAGCAGATGAGGACTCGGTTGCCTGCCGAAGTTACCAGGAATTAACCGACTCATCAAACAAAAGTTCCAGGAGTATATCTTTGTCTTCAGTGTTTTTGTCCAATAAGGCTCGAGTCGATACGGAAAATGATCCATCTCTTACCTACGGCTTGACTATGGGAGTGCGTACACCGGACTATGAAGTGGTAAAAAAATTCTGGCCAGATACGCATTTTGAGGGTGGCTATCTATTTCAGGACACTATGATTGTGAAATTGACTCCACCTTTACAGGAAGATGAGAAATGGATCATTATTTCGACTGGCAGAGCGGCAAACTGCAAATGGCAGTACCATTTGGTAGTAAAAATGCGCCAGGTATTGCCGGTAAACTTCGATTTGTTGTTTCCGCTTGGAATGACTGAAACTATACCGCCCATCATGACTTAATACACGCGACAATATTTTTTCTTTGGTTTTTTCCTGGTACCAATTTTTAAAAAACCTGTTTGTTTCCAATTAAACGGCGTGGTACTAAAATTTTTTGTGTAAAACGAATACCGTCATTGGTATCGACTAACTCAATTTGATAATTTTTACCTAGATAGGGCAATGATTCGCCGGTAACCAGTTCTTTACCCGGAGCGTGTGGTAATTGATCGTATTTTTGCTGGTGTCGCGTCTTTTCATAAATCCAGAGTTTTTTTGATTCGACAATGGCTATAATCTTTTCTACAGAGTCCCTTCAAATAAATAAATAAAGGGGTCAGACCCCTTATTTTTTTGGGTACGTAACTTGCCTCTGACGATAATGCGGCCTTTGGTAAAAGATACTTCGCGGCGAATTTGTAGGACTTCATCCCAACCTGCTTCTATAACTGCTGGCGTGATGTACTTGGCACAAATATCGGACTCGCTTAAGAACTTTTTGCTCATAGCATTTTAATTTGGTAAATATTCAAAGCTATTAAGCCGATTATACCGATGATTCTCTTCTTGTTCGTTTTCCAATAGAAAAAATGTATTATTTTTCTATAATAGCCAATTTGTCCGAATCAATACCCAATAATAGCTCGCCTTTCAACAACCCTACCAATTCCTTGCCCGCCATGGTATAGCGCCAGCCGTGCAGCAAGGGGCATTCATCATCACCATTACTTAACAATTCTTCTAGATCTTTACGAGAAGCCAGAATGGTTGGATTTA
>CAJAHC010000095.1 GCA_903939355.1 uncultured Methylococcaceae bacterium
ACTTTTCGTGAGGTTTTTACTAAGTTTTTTAATTCAGTAACAAAATTTTGGGCGTCTGTCCCTTCGTTAAACCCATTTGTTTTCATCCAGCGAATCATTAGGTCTGGGTTAAAATCATTCTCAATACATATCTTATTAAATTCATTCGTTCCATACTTACTCATAACTATACTGGTAAGTGAAAAAAATTCTAGCGCTTTAGATTCAAGTTCTTTACAAGGATATAAAGAACCAACCACCTGTAAGCCAGGCTTACGAGAGTCTGTTGCACAGATCAAATAGGTGAATTCAACATCTACTGCATAAGGTAATAATGAATTATTCACAAACTGCACTTCACCTATAGGTTTTTTCTTATAAAACTGCTGTGTTAAACATTTATTAACTATTTTTTTTACAGCTTGGTTTTTATTTTTTACTTCAGCTGTTACAACAGACTTTCTAATTGCATCGACACCACCTTTTTTATGAATATAATCAGGTAGTTCTTCTGGTTTAATTCCATCTGCTATTGCAATTTCAATAGCTCGACCATAGATGTGTGCTGTTTTTCTATTAGAGCGAACGACGTAACGAACAACGATGCTGGCAACGCGGCTGTTGGTTTGGGTTTTAATGCCAAAGTCTTCACGTAAAGTTTTACGCATCTTGTGAATGATATTGTCTTTAACATCACTGGCTTGTACATGAAGGCAAATAGACATTAATTTGCTCAAGATGTTATAGAGTTCATCATTAGCACGGGTTACATATTGCTCAACAAATACCTCATGTTGTTTTGCCAGAGCATCAGCATCAGCAATTATATTTAGTACTAAATGGTTATAAATTTTTTTTGACATGGTCTTTCCTCTTATTAGTTTCAAGGTATTAAGTTCAAGAGATAATGTATTGGGGTGTTATTTTGGTTGCTACGCCTTACCATAAAGGCGTAGCAAGGGACTTTATTAGCTAAATTAATTCATGGGATATTTCTAACAGTAAACATTAGTCAAAGTAGAATTGCGCTGTTCAAACTCTTCGAAGTCGATATGACAAATATTGCGTAATCGAATGGGACCTAATTTCGTGCCATATTTCAGTATTTGTGTATCATTAAGACTTACACCATAAAAACAACGTTCACCCTTTTCATCTACAAACTCTTCAGTAATGACTACCCAAAATCGTTCATCGGGGTCTTCATAGTTCATCCAGTCAGCTATAATTTTTACCCACATGCCATGCACAATTAAATCTTTCTCTTCATGAGTGGGTATATAAAAGGTATCGGGATGTTTATTGTGTTTATATTCAACATCTAAAAGTTCAAACTTGATATGCCTGCCATTATCATCAGCAGAGCAGGGGTCACTTGGATTGTTTAATATCTCCTCTAAAACTTCTCTTATTTCGGAGTTTAAGCTTATAGATTCAAGAATTTTAAGAATTGCTAATTTCATTTTTTATTCCTTGTATTATTTAAATTGTTATTAGCACGTTACAAATTAACAATATTTTTTGGTTTAAAAATAAGTGCTTTCGTAATGTGTTGATTGGTTTTTTTAAATTGATTTTTTAAAACGGTAGGAAAAAATTATAAAAATTGTTCCCTAAAAAAAATCCAAGCAAAAACGCTGTCCGCAAACAAAAGTGTTTGCAGCGTTAATGCAGTTGCGGGCTAAATTGTTAAAGAGCATAACTGGAAACACGTTGTGTTAGCAGTTGTGTGTATTTCATCAAAATTAACTAATTTAAAATACAAACTGTATTTCTTAACTTAATTTAGTTAACATTAATTAATGAAAGAACGATCAGAACGACAAATTTGGAACTTAAAAGCAAAGGACTTTGTTAAAAAGAGCGTCCATGCATCCCAAGATTGGCGTTTTCAGATGTTTTTTGAATATTTACGAATCAGTCCGAGCTATGCATTAGCGGTTAAAAGCAATAAAAAAGAACTGGCTATTAGGTTGGATGATGCTGCAAGAGCTGAATTAGTCTGGAAAACTCGTATGGATATAGGCGATGTGTTTGAAATACTTTATAGAGAATGGTGGCTGGAGAATGGCTTAAACTTATTTGGTATACATACCAAAAAGCCAAAAATTGAATTGATTCAAAGGCTATCGCCTTTGTTAGAGGATGATCTTTTGCTCACC
>CAJAHC010000096.1 GCA_903939355.1 uncultured Methylococcaceae bacterium
ATGCGGAACACACATGAAGTCTACACGGGTGCGATTTCTGTACGCATGCTCTTCACCTGCTTTAATATATAAACCCTGCACTACAAGTTGTAGCATTAATGCCCTTTAATATAAAGTAGCCATCAAATTTTTTTTCTAACAACTGGCGCAAACGCCATAACGGTGAATGATCAGGAATACTTAAGCCTATAAAACGACAAAAAAGCAGATCGCACGATAGTTGTTTTTCTAAAGCCGGATCACTTAAGGTATACCAACTTTTCAACAATAGTGCTTTAAACATCAGCAAAGATGGCCAGGCTTTTTTGCTCCGCGAGGACTGGAGCGAAGATTGGCGAGTAAACTTTCAATACTTGACCAATCAATTAGCTCATGAACATCATCTAGCTCTTTTAAGAACTCATGCTCAATCAGCATCGCTTCGACCAGTGTGGTTTGCTTAAGGCTCTTCCACGCTATTTTAATTACCTAATTCAGATGATTTTGTCGGTTGTATTATCTCATTTTATGAGATTTTTACTGAGTCCGTGCAAAGATCTTTATTTATATAGTCTGAAGAAAATAAAGTTAATACTGTCTCCAAGGACTCCATTACTGTATCCACGCAATCAGTTAAAGGCAGTCGCCCTGTTTCAACAATAACTTCTGGCTTATCCGGTCTTTCATAGGGTGATGTGATCCCAGTAAATTCTAGTATTTCTCCAGCACGGGCTTTTTTATAGAGACCTTTTACATCACGGTTCTCACAAACTTGAATTGTGCTATCGCAAAATATCTCAATGAAATCACTATTCCCTACCATATCTCTTACATGCTCGCGGTCGGCACGAAAAGGTGATATAAATGCGGTTAAAACAATCACACCTGCTTCCATGAATAATTTTGCAACCTCACCCACACGACGTATGTTTTCCATGCGGTTTTGATTAGAAAAACCAAGATCCCTACACAACCCGTGACGGACATTATCGCCATCTAACACGAAAGTACGACAACCCATTTGGTGCAATTTTTCTTCGACCGCATGCGCCAAAGTGGACTTTCCTGCTCCAGAAAGCCCTGTAAACCAGATAATTACGCCACGATGATTGTTTTGGAGTTCTCGTCGGTTACGCGTAACGGTTGCTTGGTGAAATACTATATTAGAAGTAGTCTTCATATCAAAAGGGATCAAAAATTACGCCAGAGCGATAAGCTGTTAGATCGTTCATGCGCATGATTGACATTACTGGACAAATGTGAGGCTTGAACTCTCGAATAGACACTTGCATTTAAGACCTCTTTTTTTATTATAATCGCCAAATTCTTACCTTTTTTCGCTTTAAGTCAAGAGCCAGTGCACGCCAAAAATTCACTTTGACTTACTATCCCTATACTTAGTCAAAGTGAATCGTAAGGCTCATTTAGCAAATGATTGCGGCATTGCTAGTTCTAGCCGTGGAATATTTAAGAGGCATCGCCTTAAGGTCTCTTCATAAAATTTAGTATTGTATGCATAACCCCACTATAAAAGCATTATTTGATGTGTATTGTATGTAAG
>CAJAHC010000097.1 GCA_903939355.1 uncultured Methylococcaceae bacterium
CATACAGTTATTCTTATTTATCATGTTTATCTCATAACGTATTGATAAATATGTGTTAATTATTTTATAAAAAAGGATATAAAAGCTTGTTAAGGAGGGTTTTTGCTGGTAAGATGGCGCCGTGAAATCAAATTTGTTGTATAGACGCAAATATTTGTATATTAACAACCCATGAGGGGGAACTGATGAAAAAAACTAAATTAATACTGGGCACAGCCTTAGCAACATTGACTATGACGGCTGTCATGGTCTCTCCACAAGCTGCCGCTAAAGAATCTGAAAGACACCATGCAGACCGTATGGCGCAATTTGATGCTAATAAAGAAAAAGTGTTGGAAGCGCAATTGCAAGCGATGCAAGACGAAATTCTTAGCTTAAGAGCGGCGGTTAATGCTGCTGCTTCTGCTAAAACAGTCGATGCTGATACCAAAAAAGTCCAAGAATTGGATGCGTGGATGGCAGACGTTAAGTCTAAGCCTGTTGAAAAGAAATCTAAAGACAACATGTTGTACTTCCGTGGCGGTTATACTGGAAATGATCAATCTATGGCAGCTACAACTAATACCGTCAATGGCGTAACTACAGATGCTGGCCATAGTGGTGGTTGGAATTTTGGTGCTGGTATGGACATGAGCTTGTCGGATGATATGTTTGGTATGATGAACAAGACTGAATTATTAGGCGAATTAGATTTAAACTATGTCGATTTAGGTACGTTTAATACTAGTACTATAGGTTCTACAGAAACTGCATCACAAGCTATGTTGAGAATCAGTGCTTCACCAAAAATTAAGTTCATGAAAGGTAGCAAATTTAGACCATGGGTTATCCCAGTTGGTTTTACCTTCAACATTATCAGTCCTCCATCACAAGCTAACACTATTACTGAGCTGAAACCCGGTATGAACTTTGGTACAGGTATGGACTACAATATCTGGAAAAGCTTGTATGTGGGTGCGGACGTACGTTATTTCTTAGCGACTTCTTCACTTGACGGTACTAACGTCAATGGTTTGACAGCAGGCGGTCAACTTGGTTTTGGTTTCTAAGCACACTGCTTAAAAACGGAACTGAGAAAAAAGGGGGGCTTAACAGCCCTCCTTTTTTTTTGCCTGAAATAACGTGAGGATGGGTAATTGAAGTACGGATGATAATTGCGGACTGTCCGAAGAGGAGAAAAAAATAAGTAGGGCATTAGCTATTTTTGTCTTACACTTGTACTATTTAAAGTACATGAGAAACGACTTATGCGTATTATTTCCTTTACTGATGCCAGAAACAGCTTAAAAGCCGTACTGGATAACGTTGTTAATGACGTTGATTGTACGGTGATTACTCGACGGGATGCAGAAGACGCCGTGGTTATGTCTTTAGACTATTACACGAGTTTAATGGAGACCGTGCATTTATTAAAATCACCGGCCAATGCGGCGCATCTTGCCAAGTCTATCAAGCAATATCAAGCCGGAGAAAGTCAAGAGCGAGCCTTAGTGGATGACTAAAAAGTTGGCATGGACGGATGCGGCATGGAGTGATTATTTGTATTGGCAAGGGCAGGATAAAAAAACCTTAAAACGTATTAATAAGTTAATTGCTGAGACAATAAAAGAACCATTTGTAGGCATAGGGAAACCCGAACCGTTAAGAGAAAATCTAGCGGGTTTTTGGTCTAGACGTATCGATGAGTCAAATCGATTGGTTTATGCTGTTAATGATGAGTATTTAATTATAATCGCCTGTCGTTATCACTACGAGGCATAAAATAAACGAGTATTAAGGTTATTGAAGTGCTATCGCCTTTATATGATTTAAAGAAACGACGAGATCAAGAGATTACGTTAAACAATGAAAACCCTTTACCCTGAAATATCCCCCTATCACACTTTTTTTCTGGAAACTGGCACTCAACATGCTGTTTATGTTGAGCAAAGCGGTAATCCAGACGGCATTCCGGTTATTTTTTTGCACGGTGGACCATGTTCTGGCACTAAACCTATGACTTTGTTTATCATATATTCAGTCTTAAGTTGGGCGCCAAGCCTGATGTTCAACTGAATCTTGAAGAGCATAAGGCTTATAGGTGGTTAAGTCCGGCCGAAGCTCTAAGGATAAATCTCATCCCAGATATGGATGCGTGTATAAAGTTATTTTATGGCATATAGTGTTCACGCTGTGTGCCTGCCCAATCTTCGGAAAGGGCTTTTTTTATTCTAAAAATTTGCAACTCCAACATTGGGGAAGTTTTCCCAGAACCATGTTCTAACTGCATCCCATCGTTCGCGCTACGTAATAAGTTTTCACGAAAAACCACTTTTAATTTAAGTGGTTTTTTGGTTATAGATAAAATTAAACGCGCTTTTTTTTGGAACAAACAGTTGTCGAAACGGTTTTTTGGTTGTATAATTAAATAATTAAATAAAAAACAGGAAGTGGGGGATTCAAAACGAGTATAAAAGCTCGTTTTTTAGTTCGTCAACATATTGACAAACAATTAAAAATATGATACAATAGAATATACTGTTTCGGAAATTTACCACCCTTGCATCACGAGGTGTTCACATGTTCTTTATTTTCGTTCAAGGTATCGCCCTTTTGGCCCTGTTGTTCCATGTGGCATCGTTCCATGGGAAAAGCAGGGCACGGATTTTGATCGTTCAGATAATTGCTATGAGTCTGTGGGTGTTGCACTTTTCCTTGCTTTGCGCATGGACGGGTACACTCATAGTTTCCGTTGGCATTGTTGTTGCAGTTTGCCTACTCAACAAAGACAAGTGGAGATTCGTAAACACATGGATTTTCACAACATTTGTGTTTGTAGTGCAAGCTGTGGCTACAGCACTTGTCTGGGAGGGTATATTTAGCATCTTTTCATC
>CAJAHC010000098.1 GCA_903939355.1 uncultured Methylococcaceae bacterium
TAAAGCTTTAATTGGAAAGATGGGCTGGCGTTTATAGTGATAGCTTACTTTGATTTAATTTCTGTAATGATGGGTAATTTGGCGCGTTTTTGTAGCCAAATAACACCACAAATATCGATAATTCCAGCCCAAAGGCGGTCCAGCGTACCATAGTTAGATTCACCGTTAGTTCTTGATCTGTGGCTAACAGGCTCGGAAATCACTTGTTCGCCAGCTCTTAAGATTAAGGCCGGTAAAAAACGATGCATATGATTAAAATAAGGTAAGTTGAGAAAAGATTCTCTGGAAAATACTTTTAGTCCACAACCAGTGTCTGGCGTATTGTCGCCAAGCAATTTGGAGCGTATTGCGTTAGCAAACTTGGATGAAAAAAGTCGCCACTCAGAATCATAGCGCTTGTTTCTCCAGCCGGCGACCATGGATAAGTTACTTATTGCTTCTCTTTGCTTGATCAGTACATCATAAAGGTTAGGAATGTCTGCAGGATCATTTTGACCATCCCCATCCAAAGTGGCAATCCAAGGATACCTAGCAGCTTTAACACCGGTATGGACGGCAGTGCTTTGTCCACAACTTTGTTGGTGATGGATAACTCTAAGGCTTTTGAAATCGTGAAGAGCTTGTTTTAATACTTCAGGTGTATGATCTTTGCTTCCGTCATCAACATAAATAATTTCATAGGCTTCAGCCTGACTCATGGCATTTTCAATTTCTTGAATTAACGAGACAATATTCTCAGCTTCATTGTGAACGGGTACAACAATAGATATTTTCACAGACTATCCTAACTTGATTTTTATAAATAGTGTATGAACAGAAAAAAATGACAGTATCATTTTCACTATTCTTCAATCACTCTTGAACCTATATGATATAAAAGAAGTCTGGATTGTCCTAAAGTATATTCACTAATATCTAGTAATAATACTGACCATACTTGCAATAAAGAACATTATCCTTTAACTTAGTGCAACATCCGTAAAGGCTAGGGGTGCTTTTTGTTACTTCGCGTAGTGCGTAAGCAAAAGGCTGAGAGAAACCCTTTGAACCTGACCCCGGTTAATACCGGCGTAGGAAAGCCCCAACTTCCCTGCGTCTTGTTTTATTGATATTGGAGATAAGCATGAACGCTGTTCTAAAAGATGTTACTGACGCCAGTAGTGTCAAAATCGACTCATACCCTGCATCCGAAAAGATATATGTACAAGGTAGTCGGCCTGATATTCAGGTGCCTATGCGTAAGATTACCTTGTCCGATACTCCCGTACATTTTGGTACAGTAGAGAAAAATGGACCTTTGTATGTCTATGATACATCAGGTGTTTATACTGATCCTGATGTTGAAATAGATTTAAAAAAAGGGTTAAGTTCAATACGTTCAGCTTGGATTGCGGAACGAAATGATACTGAAGAATTAGCTGGCCCCAGCTCAGAGTTTGGCCGTCAACGCCTTGATGACCCCGAAACAGCTAGTCTGCGTTTTGAACATATTCGTAAGCCGCGTCGGGCGAAAGCAGGGGCTAATGTTTCACAAATGCATTATGCGCGACAGGGGATTATTACTCCGGAAATGGAATTTATCGCTATTCGTGAAAACCAAAAAATGGAAGAAATGCGTGAATTATGGGAAGGGCAACACCCAGGAGATTCTTTTGGAGCCTCTATACCCGAAGCCATTACTGCTGAGTTTGTCCGTGATGAAGTGGCGAGAGGTAGGGCTATAATTCCCGCTAATATCAATCATCCAGAATTGGAGCCGATGATTATAGGGCGTAATTTTTTGGTCAAAATTAATGGTAATTTAGGTAATTCAGCAGTCACTTCATCTATTGATGAAGAAGTTGAAAAGATGCTCTGGGGCATACGCTGGGGCGGCGATACCATTATGGATTTATCCACTGGTAAAAATATTCACGAAACTCGTGAATGGATTCTGCGTAATTCACCGGTACCTATTGGTACAGTGCCTATTTATCAAGCGTTGGAAAAAGTCAATGGTAAAGCTGAGGATCTGACCTGGGAAATATTCCGTGATACTTTAATAGAGCAGGCCGAGCAGGGTGTTGATTATTTTACAATTCATGCAGGCGTTCGTTTACATCATGTTCCACTAACCGCAAAACGCATGACTGGTATCGTTTCTCGTGGTGGTTCAATCATGGCCAAATGGTGTTTGGCACACCACACTGAGAGCTTTTTATATACGCACTTTGAGGAAATCTGTGAGATTATGAAAGCCTATGACGTCTCTTTTTCGTTAGGTGATGGTTTGCGTCCGGGTTCAATTTATGATGCCAATGATGAAGCGCAGTTCGGTGAATTGGAAACACTGGGCGAACTGACTAAAATTGCTTGGAAACACGATATTCAAACCATGATTGAAGGGCCCGGCCATGTGCCCTTGCACATGATTAAAATAAATATGGAAAAGCAGTTGGAAGAATGTGGTGAAGCTCCCTTCTATACATTAGGCCCTCTGACGACCGATATAGCCCCAGGTTATGATCATATTACATCTGCCATAGGTGCGGCTAATATAGGTTGGTATGGTTGTGCTATGCTGTGTTACGTGACACAAAAAGAACATTTAGGCTTGCCTAATAAACAAGATGTTCGTGAAGGGATTGTTACTTACAAAATAGCTGCGCATGCTGCTGATTTGGCAAAAGGCCATCCTGGCGCGCAAGCTAGGGATAATGCAATGTCCAAAGCCCGCTTTGAATTTCGCTGGGAAGATCAGTTTAACATTGGACTTGATCCTGAAAAAGCGCGCGAATTTCATGATGAAACTTTACCAAAAGAATCCGCCAAAGTGGCGCATTTTTGCTCAATGTGCGGCCCTCATTTCTGCTCAATGAAGATTAGTCAGGATGTTCGTGACTATGCCGCAGCAAAGGGTATCAAAGATGAGCAAGAAGCTTTGGCTAGAGGGATGGACGAGAAATCTAAACAATTTCTTGAAGAAGGAGCTGATATTTACCATAAGGTATAGTTCATCAAGCTATTAATTAGATTGCTAATAGCAAAGGAATGCTATTAGTTTTAACTACTCTGTAGCACTACTGCAATGGTTTTTTCCATACTAGTCTCTGTTAATACTAGTAGCATTTAATAGGTAATTTTATGAGTGACAAAAAAAATATTGTTATTAAAGTTAAATACTCGGCTGATGATAAAAAAGTAAACGATAATATTTCCGCTCCAAAACTAATTACCGAATGGAATGTTAAGCGCATAGCTTTAGCGCTAGGTGGGTTCTTGTTCCTGATTGTAATTATGTTCTCTATGAGGAATAAAAACACCGAAA
>CAJAHC010000099.1 GCA_903939355.1 uncultured Methylococcaceae bacterium
AAATTTGTTGTTGTCGAGATGTTATTATTTCAGCCATAAAAGCTATTTTGCCATTTTAGAATTGGCCAAAGTATACCAATTGTTGAGATGTATATACTAAATATAACTTTTAACATATATATATTGTATAAGTTATATTAACTTGTTATCCTCCATATTCATCAAACTGTTAAGGTTAAATAACGATGCCAACTCTAGGAGACAATAATGAGCGATCAAAACAATAAATCTATCTACGAAAGAATAGGTGGTGAAGCGTCTGTAAATGCAGCGGTGGATATTTTCTATCGTAAAGTACTTAATGATCATAGAATCAATCGATTTTTTGATAATGTTGATATGGAAACACAAGTAGCAAAACAAAAAGCTTTTTTAACGATGGCTTTTGGCGGACCTAATAGCTATACAGGGGAGGATATGCGGAAAGGACATGCCCAATTAGTTAAAGCCGGATTAAATGATAGTCATTTTGATGCGGTCGTTGAAAATTTAGGGGCGACATTGATTGAGTTAAATGTACCTCAAGACATTATTAATGAGATTGTAGTGATCTGCGAGACTACTCGTAATGATGTGTTAGGTAAATAAATAATGACTCCATAATAACTTTATTAGGTACTGATATTATGGAGTCTAATTTAAATGGTAGCACAATGACTCGATTAACAATCAATGAGCATATATATTATTGTGTGCCGAATGAGACGGTGCTCGAAGTATTATTGCGGGAAGATGTTAAGATTTCTTACACCTGTAAAAAAGGCACGTGCCACAGTTGTATGGTGCGTAGTCTCGATAATGCACCGCCAGAAGCGGCTCATGTCGGATTAAGAGACACCTTAAAAAAACACAATCACTTTCTTGCTTGTTTGTGTTATCCCGAACAAGATATGGCAATCAAATTGCCGGATCAATCAGAATTTTATACACAAGGTTCTGTGGTTGCTAATGAAATGCTCAACAGAAATACACTACTGTTGATTATAGCATTTAGGTATGCGTTCGAATTTACTGCCGGACAATTTGTTAATCTACAAAGAGCGGATGGCTTAACACGCAGTTATTCAATTGCCAACACCCCTCAAGAATCGAATACGCTGGAATTTCACATTCGTCGATTGCCCAATGGCAAATTTAGTGAGTGGCTCCATGATGAAGTCAGGATAGGAGATAGTATTGCTGTCTCGGAAGCCCGTGGACATTGTTTTTACTTACCCGAAAGAAGTCAACAGGGTTTGCTTTTGGTAGGGACGGGAACAGGTCTTGCACCTTTGGCAGGTATTTTGACAGATGCATTAGCTCACGGTCATGCAGGCCCCATTTATTTGTTTCATGGTAGCCGGGAAATTGAAGATCTTTATAGAATTGATGAGATGAGACTTCTATCTGAACAGTATAAAAATTTTCATTACATACCCTGTTTATCAGGCGACAAAGTGCCAGAAGGGTTTAGTCATGGTCGAGTCGATGAAGTATCCTTGGCTTTATTTTCAGATTTGAAGGGTTGGCGTATATTTCTTTGTGGCCACCCTGACATGGTCAATAGAATGAAAAAAATGACCTTTCTTAAGGGCGCTGCCTCAGCGGATATTTACGCTGATGCTTTCTTGCTTACACCAACCTAAAGGACTTTTATCCATAAAAATAGTTTTTAGGTATTTCGAATTCTGGTAGCCCAATCGGACTAATGGCATCTTTAATTGTATGATTATTAATTTATTTCCAGCATCTTAAATGCTAATCAATTTTATCTACCCAACAAATAGTTATTCTTACTTTGCGAAGAATGGTTAAATTTATCTGAATTAAAGAGTTATTGTTATGATTAACATATGGTTTCAAATTGCTTTACAAAGAAATATTGTACTACGTGCATTTAAATTGGCTCTAATTGTTGGCTCAATCCTCATGTTAATTAATCATGGTGATGTCATGCTAAATAATGAGCTATCACAAAAGGGTTTTATTAAGATTATCGTAACCTATTTTGTTCCCTATTGCGTTTCAACTTATTCCAGTACGGAAGCAATTTGTGCTATCGAGAATAAACCTAGCATTAATAAACTGATGGCATCATTTTTTATTCAAAAAGTTTATAAATTGAAAGATTATGTGCTGACTATTTTGCATTCAAGATAACTATTTGAATTAACGAACTCTATATTGCTAGTAGTTGTTTCTGTTGCACGATCGTCATATAGATCGACCTATACGCAGTCCTCCAGGCTTTTTTATGATAAAAACTATTTTCTTTTAACTGAGGCTGCATGGGTTTCTTGGTAAAAAATTTCTACCCACTTTTTTTCACGAAGAACATAGAGCGAGGAAGATTCGATATTCGACATTTTTATTTTCTTTCCTTTGTGGTGGCCTTCGTAGCCAAGTTTATAGAGGATCATTACAGCTTCATTATTAATTCTTAGCATCGAAACTTTACCCATGGTGTAGTTGGTTAATTGAAAATCATCCAAGTTACGAATAAAGTCAGCTCGATCAGCACTAGTACCGTCTGCAAAGAAACCTTTGAACTCACTAGCCATGTAGGTGCGAAAAAAATCAGTATCATGTTTTTTTGTAGCTTCCCAACTGTCTTTTTCCAGCTTGGAAAGATTGCTTAATAAATCTGAATCTTCAATGTTTATTTCGGGATTTTTATCGGGTATTTGTTCTGCAGTTAACGAAGCTTGGGAATAAAAAAGGCTTAAAAAGATCAAGCATCCGATTAGTAGTAATTTATTGTTCATTATATTGGTTTCCTGAATTAAATTGATGTAATTGAGAGGTGAGATTATGGGGTCGTTAATGTAGCTATTATATGAAGTGGAGCACCACTTCCCTTAGCTATTTTCATAGGTAAAGCTACGACATAGATACCCGATAAAGGTAATTTATCCAAATTGGCAAGATTTTCAAAGCCTGGTTTGTTATTACCTAAAAGAATCTGGTGGGTTTTGAATTCTTTGGATTGACCATAATCCAAGCTTGGGGTGTCCAATCCCAACGCTTTTATATTTTTATTCTTAATCAGCCATTTCGTGGTTTCTGGCAAAATCCCCGGGAAATGTAATTCTGGTATAGCTTCCGGTCCAGTCTTTGGAGTACCAAAATATTTTTCTCTATTAGGGTAGTAGCGTGCATATCCTATACGGAAAAGTATGATGGTATTGTCAGGTATCGTATTGTTATCTTTTTCCCAGTTTTCAATGTCAGCGATTTTTACCTGGTAA
>CAJAHC010000100.1 GCA_903939355.1 uncultured Methylococcaceae bacterium
ATTTGTAATAAAAGACCAGACCCATTGAAAAAACGTTTCACCATTCCATTTTGAAGCTCCCAGCTTAAAAAGTATTTGGCCGCAAGCCATAGAGCAAGCAGTTAGCAATGCAAGTAAAATTGGTATATTGAACATAGATACAATCATATTAAGTTTAATGAGCTTGTAACAACAAGCCCGTTGATATTTTTTGGAAAATTCATAACTATAAATGATGAAATTTATAGTGCACTATCCAAGTAGGAATACGGCATTCAATTTTACATAAAATAAAGCCTGTTTTTTACGTAAAAATATCAGTTAACACGCTAACAAAACGAAGTGCTACGGCATATATCATAGCCCACTACCCGTCTTTGCTTTTAATCGAAAACGAAATCCTGAATGTATCGGTCTACTAGGCACGGAATTAATATCATAGGCTAAAAAAGCCAGTACTAGCTGCAACCCCATTAACATAGGTAGGGCAGAAATCATAACGACACCTGCTGTTGCCAATACACCTTCACGTATTGATAGGAACCAGTGCCATCCGCCATAACTCACACCAAAAAACACCATAATAATACCCAAAGGAAGCTCAATTGACGCAAGCGACATATCGCGCAGGTAATAATTATAAAAAACTCGCTTTATTAAGTTACGGGTATGTTTGAAAAGAAATTCACCCAATATTTTTGATATTTTAAGGTTACTCACTTCATCGCCATATTGGGCAGCCATCGGCACATCAACCACAACTGCACGCAACGTATTAAGCCTAAACAGCATGTCGGTTTCAAAAAAATAACGCTGACTAATCTTTGCAAACGGCAAATGCCGAGCCACATCAGCATGAATAGCCGTGTAGCCATTGGTAGGGTCAAACAAATCCCAATAACCCGATGAAAGCTTGGTCATAAATGATAATACGGCATTGCCGAAAAGGCGTATCTTGGGCATTGCTCGGATTTCTTCAAGATCAAAGAAACGATTACCCTTGGTGTAATCGGCCTCATCAGCCAAAATAGGCTCAATGAAATTGAGGATAAGGCTTGGATCCATTTGACCATCCCCGTCCAATTTAACAATCACCTCTGCCCCATCGGCAATAGCAGCACGATAACCACTCATTACTGCACCGCCAACACCTTGGTTGGTCTCATGTCGCAATACAATGACTCGTGGGTCATTGCAATTTGCTTCCACGTAATCGCCTGAACCATCGGTACATTTGTCATCAACGACATAAATGCGCCAAACTTCTGAGCCAATGCCTGCAATGACTTTCAAAATATGCTGAGTTACACGGTAGCAGGGTATAACAACGACAACTTTACATACATGGCTATTAATTTTCACTTTTTACATCCCTCATTTTCCAGATTGGAATCTGCTCTCTAGGCAAAAGCCCAATCTCAGTCCAGTTAGCCGATTTCCCATATTGTTCAAGTTCAGTATGTGTCCCGACAAAATAAAAGATCATATCATTTGGAATTGATTTAAAGAGATCGCTACTTGGTGTCAATCCATTGCTATTTCGCCAACCAACATTAGGTGAGTGGACCCAAGACCCCGCCAACATTCGACAATTAGTAAGCATTTCTGCATATTCAAGCATTCGATACTTTTGAGCGTACGTAAAATTTTCAATCCGAACCAGATTTGGAGATAAAATAACGCAACCAGATTGTCCAGGAATTATAATATTACGCATTTTCTGTAATTCAGATTGTGAAATAGCACTGCTGTCCACAGTCTTTTTGATCTCGAGTGTATCTATGACAAACACTAATACTGGCAACGTTAAAAAGATACCAGCGTAAGTAATAGCAACTTTTCGATTGATATTTTTAAGTAATATGTACGCACTAAGTAAAGCACAAGCAATTACTCCAATTTGAGCCGGAAATATAAGCCACCTATAAAAATCAAGGTTAATGCCTGCTGGAACTAAACCACTGCCTAAGGCTGCCAAGATAACAATAGTAAGGAAAAACCCCCCCGAACCTAAAAAAATCGATCTCGCAGACGTTTCATTAAAGTGAGTCTTCATTTTGGACATCACGATAGCTGAAAACAATAAGCAACCAATCAGAAAATAGCCACGGATAGGACTACCTATATATTGATGGGAAGTAAAAATTGCAAGAAGTTGTGTATCCCCACCAAAGAATATTTGAATAAATGTTGCAAATGCTTCAGTTAGGTCATAAGTACCCCCAAGGGTTCTTCTCGGATCCTGCAATGCATCATTTGAAAATAAAAAGAAGCATATCACCCCTATAATTCCTACGAATAATCCGCGGACCGCTAATGCAAAACTTTGCTTAGGATTTAGAAAAAACCAAATTATGGATACTGCCATTAAGAACGCAAAGGTGACATATAACAATGAGTAGTGGAAAAGCATCAAGCAGTAAAATACAAAACCAAGCATGGCCAGATACAACCAATTACCTCGAGGGGGAGATGCTAGATATAGGAAAAATATAGGGAACATTGATAGCAAACAAAGTTGTGCGTTCTTTCCCGCAAAGGGTAATGCATAATTTAAAGTCCTTTCAATTCCAAAGCTAGCGATATAGAAGGCTATTGCAATTGTTGTTAAGGACAAAGGAATATTAAATATGCGTTTAGCAAGCCATGACCACGAAAAGGGTAATAAACAAACAGCAAGAATACAAAGAACTTTGAAAATCAATAACACCCAAGTATCATCTAAAAAAATGTATATGTAACTTAAAAGTAGTGGAAGCCCAGGTGGATAAGTAGCTCCAGATTCGCCGAGCGTATAGTATTCATATAAAGGTTTACCCTGATTTAATATAGATGCAAATGTAGGTACCGCTATAGGATCGTGGGCTGGCAGTACAAATCCATTTGAATATATCCATCCTAAATAGAAAAATATGACTACAATCAGAAGGATACTTTTTCTTTTATCGCCATGAGTTACAAAACCACTGTTTTTACAATAAGCACCGCGTGCAAATACTAAGGAGCTAATGGCCGCAAGAATAATGGCTAGGAAGTTTATATTTGTAAAAGTGGTAAATTTCATTAATAAAAACTTCCCTCCTGCCAAAATAACTGCAAAAAAGAAAATTCGATTAATCCAGTTTTCGCCCTTTAATTTTGAAGGGATAGGTAAGTCAAGTAGCTTTGTAGGTAAGTCAAAGGAGGGGAATAGTTTCGCAACAATCAGTAAAATGTACAACAAAGCAAGTAAAGTGAGAACAAAAACAACTCCCTTTACAAAGTGAGAAATGTGATAGTTGTTAATATTTACTGATACAGCTTCACTCTTAATAGATAGTTTCGCTTCCATTCCACTATCAAGCCTCGCCAATACCTTTAGAGAATACTTACCTGCTTTTATATTATCTGGCAGTGCCGTACTAACCCGCCAACCAGACTTCAGCCAATCATTTCTCCCTGTTGCCTCGGCAACATCGGGTCGATCAAACTGCTCAAAACCTCCTTCATGAACCAAGGTATCCGCCAACCAAATAGATAGCGACACAACCTTGTCATTTGGTTTGATGCCGCCCGCCCAACCTTGGGCAACAAATTGGTCCCCATCCACGACAAAAGAATCAACATAACCTTGAATATCAGCTTGCACTAATTGGTCTGATTTTGCAGACGCCGATAGTGCACCCAGCGCCAAAAACAATAATAAGCCAAGCCAACCACAAAGAGCTTTATGTTTGTGCAGGCCATGAGTTGTCAATACCCACTTTAAGCTTGGTACGGCAAAATGTGGCTGTACCAGTAAATAACCAGATTTATTAAAGGATTCTTTCATAATAGTAATTATTTACTTTGGGGTGTTTATAGCACAAAGAAATTGCGCTCTTTGTGAATAAAGTGCTATATCATATTTAATAAATAGGCTTAGGGCATTTACCACGGCTGGATTGTTAATATCCATACCATAGTTTTCAATGTCATCATTTGCTTTGGTAACAGTATCAAGGACAGACCAGTCCATTTCTTTAGAGACTGTACTTATGAATGTTTGCAAATCACCCGCATCACCCACTACATCAATTTTCTTCAAGTTTTGGAATGCAAACTCTAGGTCTGTCAATCCAATTTTTTGCCCCGTTATACCCAATTTTTTAGTTAGGTGACGAATTTGGGGATTATCCAAAATAACAAGCTCTTGGTTACTTAAATTTTTATATAAATCATATAGTGCTGC
>CAJAHC010000101.1 GCA_903939355.1 uncultured Methylococcaceae bacterium
AAAACTTAATGTATTAGTGACGACCACTACTGTTAATGGTTGTCACTAGAGCCAACAATTTAGGCCTCAAGTTATAGTGACGAAGTCTTATCTCTTGACGCTCTTAGCAATAAAGTTCCTACACCTTGATCGGTAAACAGCTCAAGCAATACTGCATGCTCAACCCGACCATCGATAATATGCACACTACCAACCCCGCCTTTCAGCGCATCAGTGGCGCAACGCGTTTTAGGAATCATCCCACCTGAAATAGTTCCGTCTGCAATCAAGTCTTCAATATCTTTAATTGACAATCCTGTCAGTAAATTTTCCTGTTTATCGAGAATACCTGCGGTATTGGTTAACAAAATCAATTTTTCCGCTTTCAATACTTCTGCAATCTTGCCAGCAACCAAGTCAGCATTAATATTATAAGATCGACCATCATCACCCACGCCAATAGGCGCAATGACCGGAATGAAATCACTACGACCAAGCATATCAACAACAGCTGGATCAATACTGCTAACTTCACCTACATGCCCTAAATCAATTATTTCTGAAGCGTGTGTCTCTAGCGCCGATTTTGTTAAATGAATTTTCTTTGCACGAATAAAATCACCATCTTTACCGGTCAGGCCAACG
Source organism: uncultured Methylococcaceae bacterium (assembly GCA_903939355.1). Lineage (GTDB taxonomy): Bacteria > Pseudomonadota > Gammaproteobacteria > Methylococcales > Methylomonadaceae > Methylobacter_C. The sequence continues at coordinate 625 of CAJAHC010000101.1, forward strand.
GCTTTTCCGCCATGTCTATTAAGCAAATTGACAATTTCTTTATTAACCAACCCCCCCAGTACCATTTCAACTACATCCATAGTTTCACTATCTGTAACGCGCATACCATCAACAAAATCTGTTGTTTTACCTAACTTTGCCAGTAATTGGCCAATTTGGGGGCCACCACCATGAACCACTATTGGATTGAGTCCAACCAACTTCATTAAAACAATATCTCGGGCAAAGCTATGCTTGAGTGCTTCGTCAACCATGGCATTACCACCAAATTTAACGACTACAGTTTTACCTTTAAATCGTTGAATATAAGGTAGCGCTTCAATTAGCACGTCCGCTATTTGATGAGCTGTTCTTTTTTGCATCATTTTCTGATTTTCCATTATAAAAACGACTACTGTATTAAGTGATAATAATTGCTATCGATGAACTTACCTAATAACAACACTAAACACAATCGGTTCTTGTCTTTAATGCCGGCCAGTATGGCCAAAGCCACCATCCCCTCTATCAGTAACAGTACTAAAGCTAGTAACTAGCTTAAAGGCAACTTGAACGACCGGCATAAATAATAATTGAGCAATTCTTTCACCTGGCTGGACAATGTAATCAGTGATCCCATCGTTATGCAGAATTACGCCTATTTCACCATGATAATCTGAGTCAATAATACCCATACCTTGTCCTACCCGAACTTGACTGTTCAAACAAAGTCCACTCCTACTGGCAACCACTGCAACCAAGCCGGGGTCTTGAATATTTACAGCCAAACCGCTTCCAATTAGCCTGTTTTTGCCGCCCGCAATCACTATTGCTTCTTCAATGCAGGCAATCAAATCGACTCCCGCAGAACCTGTTGTCTTATAAGCAGGAAGGCCGTATTTTTCAAGCAGAGGATTAACTACCCTTGTTTCAATTAATCTTTTCATTTACCCAATACCCTCTATAAAACAAAAATTATACCCTAGCCCTTGCCAATTATGTTTAAGATCTCGACTGCTTGGTAAACTAACCCTTCTTAAATTCATTACGTTAATAGCAAGAACGCTCTTTTATCAAGCACATCAATAAAAACTGTAATAAGATAGCGGCAATTTCTAAAATGTAAGAGCCATTACTATGCGTCGTTTTATTATACTTTTTTTCCTTAGCTTCCCAGCATTTGCTGTTGATGAGCAACCACCCAACTTGGAAGCTGTACCGGAAGCACCAGAGCCGCCATTACCAGTACAAAGTGGAGAAACATTAGAACCCGATATTACTATTATTCGTAAAGGTAAAAATACCCTACAAGAATACCGTAGAGGCGGCAGACTTTATATGATTAAAGTAGTGCCGGATGTTGGTCCTCCTTACTATTTTATAGATAATGATGGTGACGAAAAGATGGATGTCCGTCAAGACGATTTGGATAATGGTTTTAGTAAAATTAATATGTGGAAAATATTTGAATGGTAGTTGGTGGCTTAGACCAGCTCTTAATCAAATCATAACCAAATGACCCATCAAAAAAACGATAGTATTACGCCTCTTAATGAGCTTTTTATCTCCCCTCTCAAGGATTAGAATATTCAAGAGAGGGTTGATATTAAAGTAGTATTTGTTATAAATTGGCTAAATTTAAACGTTTAAGAGTGCTTTTGTTTTAGCCATAATGCCTGCTGGATCAATGCCTTGGTGAGGGAATTGCTCCCACAGACCACCGCAACCTTCTATGTGTGTGCCAATGTGGGCGTATTTCGGAGTCAAACCACGCTCCAGCAACCAAGAACCAAAACGACTGCCCAGACCAGTCTTTTTATTATAGGACTCAACAACCAAGACCATTGGCGAGTTACCAATTTTGGTCATCATGTCTTCATCGATAACATTCAAAGTGGGTTTGTTAATCAAACCAACATCAATGCCTTCTTGTTTGAGACGTTCAACTGCATCTAATGCACGGTATAAAGATTCTCCGAAGCTAACAATATAACCTTGTGTACCTTCACGAATAACTTCATCCTTACCCGATACAAATTGGTAATTACCACCAAAATAATCTTCACCATCGGTATTTAGAATGGTTGGCACTTTAGAGCGGGTTGAAAATACAAAACGCAACCCTGGATTAAAAAAGATTGTTTCCAAACAGGCTTTCATTTGTAGTGGGTCAGCTGGAAAGTAAAGGTTAGTTGCATAACCATCACTCAAGCCATTGTCGGCAAACATATTATTCAAACCGAAATGACAAGTATTGTCGGCCATGTCATCTATGCCAGAATGTGAGAAATGACTTAGCACATTAGAATTGTTTAGACGTGCCATGGTAATTTCTGAAAGCAGCATTTCCAGAAAGGCGCTAAAGGTTCCAAAAATTCCTTGTTTACCAGCTTCCATTCCAAAACCGGCGGCAGCTGAAAAATTACCGCGCTCCATAATACCTGATGAGATAAATACTTCAGGATAAGCTGCGTGAATTTTGAAAAGACCACAAGAACCCTCGAGATCACTGTCAATAACCCTAACTTTTTCAAAGCGTTCTGCTTCACTTAGACGACCGAGAATTTCAACTGCAACATCACCAAAAACGTTACGGTTGGCATCCCATTTATCACTTGAGCCTAGAAAAACGGCATCATTTTTAGGTGCTTTAATTTCTTTAAGGTGATCGGCTGCCGCTTGTTGACCACGAGATTCCAAGTATTCAACGGCTACTTTTACAGAAATAACGTCATGGCCATGGGTTGAACCTTCCAAGCCAACAATACCAGGACACATGGGGCGATGATTAATAACAGCAACGGGGCCATCAGTGTTGATAGCAAGGCAAATGCGTTTATATAAATCGTCAAGGTCTTCGCCATCGCCTTCTAATACCGTTACACCTTGACCTGCCAATGTTTTAGCAGTAGTGCACCCAGGTAAATAATGTGATGGATGACCTGCTATGGTGACGTTATTATCATCAATAATCAGTTTAACGTTCAAGCCTTGAGCAACGGCCAAGCGAGCGGCTTCTGCATCATTACCTTCTTGTTGTGAGCCGTCAGAGCCTAAGCAAAATAATACTTTACGTGGATTGGCAATAGCTACTCCATTGACATAAGGCCACATGTGGCCTAAGCGCCCAGAACTAAATTTAACGCCGGGTGTAAATCCTAACTCAGGGTGGCCTGGTAAATGAGAGTGTGCCGCACGGTATTCCATTAAGCGTTCAGCTGGTAGGTCACCATTTAGAGTAGACATAAGATATTGAGTAGCTACGCGGTGTCCGGCTTCATCAAAAAATATGGGAACAAAGCCATTGGCTGATCCGCGAAATAAAGCGTCCATGATCATAACTTCTGGCACAGTATCATAAGGACCGCCGGTGTGTCCGCCAACACCTCTAGCAGCACCAGTTGCGGTAAAAAATACAATAGCGTCTCTGCAAAGTTGAATGTTAGCTTTAAGACTTTCTCTTTGTTGATTGCTAAGGGTGTTGATACTAGGATCTAGCGTTATACGTTGATAGGCGCCAAGATCAATGGGGAAATTAGACATAGTTTACTTCTCGCAGTTAAAGGTTAAAGTTTTTGAATTTTATTATTCGTATGGGCAGATTATAACCGAAAATGAAAGTTGCTAATATGCTTCTGATTTCTATTTTTCAGGTTACCTAGACTAAGCTTTTTAATGACAAATTATTTATTGTAAATTTAACCATCTCTTTTTATGCGTTATTTTGACTCTCTAGATAGAGTTACACTTAATTAGTTACTCATATTGTATAAATAACATGTTTTATTGGTGCATTAGGATTGAGATTCAAGATGTGTTGCATAAGAGAAAAATGCAATAATGAACAACATAATGTTAATAATGCTTAACAAGTAGGTTGAAATTGCTCAAAATCCCAGTCACTCCTTCTGTTACGCGTATCGCTTTGGCCAGTTTTATTGGCACCTGCATTGAATTTTACGATTTTTATATTTATGGAATGGCTGCAGCATTAGTAATTGGTCCTGTTTTTTTTGCCAGTGAGAATTCCGCCAGCCAGTCATTAAGTTCGTTTTTGACTTTTTCAGTCGCTTTTCTCGCGCGCCCTTTCGGTGCGATCTTATTTGGACATTTTGGCGATCGTGTCGGCCGCAAAGCCACCTTGGTCGCATCATTGTTGATAATGGGTTTTTCTACAACATTAATTGGTTTATTACCTGGCTATAATGTTATTGGAGCTTGGGCGCCCGTTTTATTGTGTTTACTGCGCATTGGGCAGGGAATAGGTTTGGGAGGTGAATGGGGCGGAGCCGTGCTTTTGGCAACTGAAAATGCACCCGCTGGTAAGCGAGGCTTATATGGTATGTTTCCTCAATTGGGACCACCAGCGGGATTTCTTCTTGCAACAGGAAGTTTTTTAATACTCACCTACTTTCTGACTGAGCAAGAGTTTAAAGATTGGGGGTGGCGATTGCCGTTTCTTGGAAGCTCCATTCTAGTTATGGTTGGCTTGTATATTCGGTTAGCTTTAACAGAAACACCAGTGTTTGCAAAAATCTTACAGAAGCGCCAACAAGTTACTTTGCCTTTTATAGTCATACTAAAAAGACATTTTCCCCAATTAGTCTTAGGCTCTCTGGCGATGGTCGTGTGTTATGCATTGTTTTATATCGCAACAGTATTTTCACTTGGCTATGGCACTAATAGCTTACATATGCCACGACAACAATTTCTTGGCATGTTAAGTGTGGCAATAATTTTTATGGCGCTTGCCATACCAATATCGGCATGGGCCGCTGATTATTTTGGACGACGCCCTGTATTACTTATTGCTGGTGCTGCCGCACTTTTGTCTGGTTTCGCTATGGAGCCTATGTTAGATAGTGGATCACCTTTCATAGTCACTGCTTTTTTAGCACTGGAGTTGTTTTTAATGGGAGCAACTTTTGCACCGATGGGTGCTTTATTACCCGAACTGTTTCCCTCTGAGTTACGCTATACTGGTGCCGGAACAGCTTATAATTTAGGGGGGATCTTGGGAGCATCGTTTGCACCTTATTTGGCGCAGCGATTGGTTAACGAAGGGGGATTAGCTTGGGTTGGCGGTTATGTTTCATTAGCGGCGGTTATTAGTTTAATTGCCGTATATTTGATACCTGAAACTCACAAAAACCAATGGATATAAGTGCATCGTTTTAAAGTGGCACTTAAATAAACCAGATAATTACAGCAATATAGCTGTAATTATCCTAACTAATTTATAAGAAGTCTTGTAAAGATTAGTTTTTATTTAATTTTAGCTTCTTTGTAGATAACATATTTTCGAATAACGGGATCAAATTTTTTGATCTCCATTTTTTCAGGCATAGTGCGCTTGTTTTTAGTTGTAGTATAAAAATGCCCAGTGCCTTCGGTAGAAATTAATTTAATTTTATCGCGCATTTTTTATCTCCTTAAACTTTGGTGCCGTTTTTACGCAAATCCGCCAATACGGCGTCTATGCCATTTTTATCAATGATACGCATTGCTTTGGTAGAAATTCTAAGACGCACCCAACGATTTTCGCTTTCTACCCAAAATCTGTGATGTTGCAGATTTGGCAAAAAACGTCTTTTTGTTCTGTTGTTTGCGTGTGATACGTTGTTACCAGTAACTGGGTGTTTGCCTGTTACTTGACATACTCTAGACATAATTAACCTCTTGGTGTGCCTAAATTTTAAAGTTAGCCCGTCTTTATACCAAAAATTCTTTTCAAGGTAAATAACTATCTATAAAATAAGAACGATATAATTTTTCTCAAGCAACTAAAACGGAACAATAATGCCTATTAAGCTCGGCATGGTGATGGACTCCATTGACCATATCAATATAAAAAAAGATACAAGTTTTGCCATGTTACTTGAGGCACAGGTTAGATGTTGGGAACTCCATTATATGGAACTCAATGATTTGTTTTTAAGAAATGGCCGTGCTTACGCAAGAACGCGAACATTAACAGTTCAACGGAATGCGCAACAATGGTATCGGTTTATTGGTGAACAAGATATTCCACTTGATCAGCTTGATGTCATCATAATGCGAAAGGACCCTCCTTTTGATCAAGAATATATTTACGCCACTTATTTATTGGAACGAGCTGAAAGCATGGGTGTTTACGTTGTAAACAAACCTCAGTCGCTTAGAGATGCCAATGAAAAGTTATTTACGGCATGGTTTCCTCAGTGTTGCGCAGAAACGCTGGTTGCTAGAGAGCCTGCCAGAATAAGGAGCTTTTTACATGAGCAAGGCGAAATTATTTTAAAACCATTAGATGGAATGGGTGGAACCTCCATTTTTCATTTACGTAAGGATGACCCAAATCTTAGTGTTATTCTAGAAACCATGACGCAGTATAATAGCCGTTATGTAATGGCCCAAAAATATATCCCCGAAATTAAAGACGGTGATAAACGTATTCTCATGATCAATGGTGAAGCTGTGCCTTATGCGTTGGCGCGCATTCCTGCTCAGGGCGAAACGCGAGGTAATCTGGCTGCTGGCGGACGTGCTGAAGGTCGTGAACTAACCGAGCAAGATTGCTGGATTGCCAGTCAGGTAGGGCCTACGCTACGAGAGAAGGGTCTGATTTTTGTTGGATTAGATGTTATCGGTGATAAGTTGACTGAAATTAATGTAACTAGCCCTACCTGTGTTCAGGAGTTAGATCAACAATTTGGACTTAATATAGCAGGAACATTGATGGATCATATAGAAATAAATCTTCAATAATATGGAAAATTCAGTGACATTGGCTCATTTTGCTTTTTTGACAAATAAAAAGAATTCATTGTTGATAGCTTTATTTGTAGCGGCAATTGTGCATATTACGCTGGTAATTGGATTAAATTTCTCTACAAAACAACCTGAAAAGATTAATAAGTCGATAGATATTACACTAGTTAACCCACTGGTAAGTAGCGTCCCTGAAAAGCCCGATTTTCTTGCCCAGGAAAATCAACTAGGTGCAGGTGAGGTAGCAAAAAAACAAGAGGCGCCCACGCAAAATGTATCCAGTAAACAAATGATCCAAGAGC
>CAJAHC010000102.1 GCA_903939355.1 uncultured Methylococcaceae bacterium
CATAGCTTCAGCATTATCAATTATGCTGGAAGGACCACTCGGGGGGGCAGCTTTTAATAATGAATTTGGAAGACCCAATCTTGCAGGATACTTTCGCACCTTCGAACAACCAGTACTTGATAGCACTGGCAATGAATTTAAGGGTTATCACAAACCCATTATGATCGCCGGTGGAATGGGTAACATTCGTCCTATGTTGATTGAAAAACAACCTATTCCGGCAGGCTCTCTAATAATCATACTAGGTGGCCCAGCAATGCTCATCGGATTGGGAGGTGGAGCAGCTTCTTCACAGTCGTCTGGTGCTGGCTCGGAAGAACTTGATTTTGCCTCAGTGCAACGTGAAAATCCGGAAATGGAGCGTCGTTGTCAAGAGGTAATTAACCATTGCAACTCAATGGGTAACCAATCCCCTATTATTTCAATACATGATATTGGTGCCGGTGGATTATCTAATGCTGTACCTGAAATCATTCACGATTGTGCCCGTGGAGGTCGCTTTGACTTACGCAAAGTGCATAATGCTGACAAAGGTATGTCACCTATGCAAATTTGGTGTAATGAGGCTCAAGAACGTTATGTTGTCGCAATAGATCCAGAATCTCTAGCACTATTTGCGTCTTTTTGTGAACGTGAACATTGCCTGTATGCAGTTATTGGCGAAGCTACTGAAGAAGAGCACCTATCCCTAACTGACACTTTGCTAAGCGATAAACCCGTTGACATCCCCATGTCTATATTGTTCGGCAAGCCGCCTAAATTGCATAGAAATGTCAAGCATGTAAAACCAACAACAAAAGCCCTAGACTTTACCAATATCTGCATCAAAGAAGCTATTAATCGCGTATTATCCTTCCCTACAGTCGCTGACAAAAGCTTTCTTATTCATATCGGTGACCGTTCAATTACAGGACTGGTGGCTCGCGATCAAATGGTTGGACCTTGGCAAGTACCCGTAGCTGATGTCGCAGTAACTGCATCCGGTTTTTTTGCGATAACAGGCGAAGCAATGGCAATGGGTGAGCGCTCTCCTATCGCTGTAATAAATGCTCCTGCCTCCGGTCGCATGGCAATTGGCGAAGCATTAAGCAACATTGCAGCAGCACAAATAGGAGGCCTAAACAAAATTAAAATCTCTGCCAACTGGATGGCTGCGGCGGGTTTTAAAGGTGAAGATGCTGCTCTATTTGATACTGTAGAGGCCGTTGGCATGGAATTATGCCCCGCGCTTGGCATAGCTATACCTGTTGGTAAAGATTCTTTGTCGATGAAAACAATATGGACAGACAATGGTCAGGAAAAGATTATGACATCTCCATTGTCATTAATTGTTACTGCCTTTGCTCCCGTTAAAGATGTCAGCAAGACCCTTACCCCACAATTAAAATATATTAAAGATAGTTTATTAATTTTAATTGATTTGGGTGCTGGTAAGAATCGCCTCGGTGGCTCGGTGTTGGCGCAAGTTTACAATCAAATAGGTGTTGACTGCCCTGACATAGATCATTCTGGCCTATTAAAAGCATTCTTTAATTCAATTCAAACCCTTAATAGCCAAAATAAATTAATTAGTTATCATGACCGTTCTGATGGTGGTTTATTAGCTACTGTAGCTGAAATGATGTTTGCTAGTCGATTAGGTGCTTCATTATCACTTGATGAATTAGGTCACGATGTATTGTCTACATTGTTTAACGAAGAATTAGGGGCCGTATTTCAAATACGCGCCAGTGATTATGCTGAAGTTATTAATTTATTGGATAAATCAGGCTTGAGTCACTGTACTTCTGTCATAGGTAAAGTGGTTAAAGAACAGCAATTGACCATCCACTTAGGTGATAATCTTATTTACTCAGCTAGCCGTGCTAAGCTACAAACCATATGGTCTGAAGTAAGCTACAGAATGCAAGCTTTAAGAGATAATCCGAATTGTGCCAAGCAACAGTTCGAACGTATCTCCGACGATAGTGATCCTGGATTGACAGCATCATTAACTTTTGATGTTAACAATGACTTGGACTGTACCTATTCATCTGAACCCAAACCTAAGGTTGCGATTTTGCGCGAACAAGGTGTAAATGGCCACATAGAAATGGCCGCTGCGTTTGATCGTGCAGGCTTCAGATGTATTGATGTTCACATGACTGATATCATAAGCGGACGCATAAGTTTACAAGATTTTACTGGCTTAGTTGCATGTGGTGGTTTTTCTTATGGCGATGTATTAGGCGCAGGTGGTGGCTGGGCAAAATCAATTCTCTTTAATCCCCGAGCTCGCGATGAATTTACCACATTTTTTAAACGCCCAGATACCTTTGGATTAGGCGTGTGCAACGGGTGTCAGATGATGTCAGGATTAAAAGAAATCATTCCTGGATCGCAGCATTGGCCACGATTTATAAGGAATACCTCGGAGCAATTTGAGGCCCGCGTCGCAATGGTTGAAGTACAAAAATCACCTTCGATTTTCTTTTCAGGCATGGAAGGCTCAAAAATGCCCATTGCTATTGCTCATGGCGAAGGTCGAGCAGAGTTTACAATTGATCCTAAGCTTGCTTTTGATGCACAAGCCGTCGCCTTATGCTATGTTGATAATTATGGTGCTTTAACAACAAACTTTCCTGCCAACCCAAATGGATCTCCAATGGGTATTACAGCATTAACTAACAGCGATGGTCGATTTACTATCATGATGCCTCATCCTGAGCGTTGTTTTAGATCACAACAAAACTCATGGCATCCAGATGATTGGAGCGAATATGGCCCATGGATGAGGATGTTTAGAAACGCTAAAGTTTGGACGCATGCAGCCAAATAACAATTACAAACTATTATTTGGTGCACCTGCTTTCTGATTGTTCTGATTAAAATTTTTTTTAAATGACCCATAAAAAAATAAAATACAGTTTACTCATTGTCGGGACTATTATTTTGCTGATAGCTCCCGATATGATTGCAAACATGTTAATGACTATCGTTCATTTTACTTTTGCATTAATACTTCACCTTGCTGAGGTAACTTTTGAAGGACTAGAGAGTCTAATTGATAGAATAGTAGAATACTTTTTCGACACCGAAGTGCACGAAACTCAAACGATTGTTTTTTATTTAATGATCCTAATCACTCTATTTCCGTTATATTTCTTATGTCGGGTATTGCCTGGTTTTTTTATATGGTTAAAAGAAATATTGATTACAACCTGGGCAAGGCATAAAAGTAACGTAATTATCTACTGGGAAGATTTGTCTAGCCATGACAAAATAAAAATGACTATATCAGCTATATTAGCCGCTTACCTCATATTGTTTCTCTTCTTTTGATTTTTATCATGTAAATTACTCCTTAGAATTTAATTGCAAACATCATCAATACCATTCATGGATAAAAAAAGAGAAATCTTATTACTTATTAAAAATTCGATATAATTAAAAATAAAAAAATTGACTATATGACTTTGAAAAAAACACCACAGGATAAAGATAAACTAAACCAGATAGTGAGTGATGCTCGTCGTAATCAGGAACTGCGCGACCAGTCTTATCGAGGCCAAGCATTAAAACTTTATCCTTGGATATGTGGAAAATGTGCACGTGAATTTACGCATACAAACCTGACTGAATTGACCGTTCATCATAAAAACCACAATCATGATGATAACCCTCACGACGGCAGCAATTGGGAGTTATTATGCCTTTATTGCCACGATAATGAACATTCCAGATATGAAGAGACTCGTTTTGGTAATTCACAAGGAACCAAGCCAAGCACTTCTAGTGCAACCCATAATCCATTTGCAGACCTAAAAACTTTGCTGAACAATAAAAAATAATAGCAATGACACAAAATCATTGCCGATAGTAGTTTTTAATTTAACGAATCAATTCCCAGATTAGCCAAAGCATCAGCTCTATCATTACCAACATCGCCAGAATGGCCTTTTACCCATTTCCATTCAACTTTATGCATAGCTATTGCTTTGTCTAATCTTCGCCATAAATCTTCATTTTTCACCTCTGTTTTGGACGCTGTTTTCCAGCCCCTTTTTTTCCAATTAGGCATCCAATCTGTAATGCCCTTTAAAACATAGCTGGAATCACTGTTAAGCTGAACCAAACAGGGTCTTGTCAATGTTTCTAGCGCTTTTATAGCCGCCATTAGTTCCATGCGATTATTTGTAGTATGGTTTTCGGCGCCATAAATTTCCTTACTACAGCCTTTGTAGCTCAGTATAAGCCCCCAACCACCAGGTCCTGGATTACCGCGACAAGCGCCATCCGTATAAATAACTACTGTATTATTCATATTATTCTTTGTGTGCCAGAGAATTTAAAGAATTGATTAAAGCTAATTGTGGTTTAGTATTTTTTACCGGTGATAATGGAATTATATTGTATCGACGTTTTATTGCCTTCACGGCATAAGCCGTAAAAAAAAAACGAGTGGCCATAACGTATAAATTTACCTTGTTTAGAACTGATTGAATCCAAGTTAAATTCAGATGACATGATGACCTCAAAGTTCAACAACTTCAACCAGTCGAACACCCTAGCTCTCGAAAGGAAATGTCCACCCCAAGAATCAGCCATCTTTTTATCCCATAAAAATTGATATCTGACCCAGAAGCTCCAGGGATTAAAATTCAAAATAACTACCAAACCTTCCGGTTTTAAAACACGCTCTATTTCCCTCATGGTCTGAAATCGATGAGTATCAAACTCCAACATATGCGGCACTATAATCATATCAATACTTTCACTTTGCACTGGCAAACAATAAGCTTTAGCTTGGATTTTAATGGCGATATCACAACCCAGGCCTTTAGCATCAAGAACGGTATATTTCTTGTACAAAGTACAATCAATAAACTCACTTTCCCATCCTAAACCACCAATTTGCAGAATAATCTGCTGACAACTGACTGTGATAGACTTTTGTAAGTAATCAGCTTCAAGCTCTTTTAATAGCTTGCCTCTTGGCGTTTGGTACCAACCAAACAAAAAATTTCGTTTCATCAATATCACTCACTACAACAATCATGCTAATGATTTCTTAAAAAAATGGTATAATGTTGACGTTTGCAACTATATACTTGGGCTTAAAGATGATACGTGTTAATTTTAACGGACAAGTTAAATTTTTATTACTATCAATATC
>CAJAHC010000103.1 GCA_903939355.1 uncultured Methylococcaceae bacterium
ATCGGTCGCTGCATTTAGCATAACTGTTATTTTCTCTTTTATTACAGATCAACAATTTCTATTAAGAATAGTCGGCAGTCTTTTCCTTCTTATATTAGGAATCTTTGGCTTAATCAGAAAAAATAATAAAGAAGAAGTTAAAAAAGAGACTGCTATTAGCTTGATTGATGAATTTATTTCTGGATTTTTCTTAACAATTACCAATCCACTGACAGCCTTTTTCTTTTTCATGACATTCGCTGAGGTAAGTGCGAAAATTGGTAATGGCGTACAAATTGCCACAACATTTGTAATTGGAATATTCATTGGCTCATGTTTATGGTGGCTATTATTAACTTTTGTCGCAGATCGAATAGCACACAAGATAAGTCATGAGCATATCAAAAAGATGAATAAATGGTTTGCGATTATATTGGTTATTGTTGGATCATTTATGTTATTGAGTGTACTTTTTAAGTATTTTGATATATTGTAGTAAAATTATTGATAAGATGCGCGATTAGCTCATTTGGTAGAGCATGGGATTGACGTTCTCAGGGTGGCAGGTTCGAATCCTGTATCGCGCACCAAAATTATGATAACACTAGGAATTGAAACAAGCTGCGATGAAACAGCTTTATGTTTACTTGAAACCCAAGAAAAGGATGGGGTTTTTGAATATCGCGTATTGGGAAATATTGTTCACTCTCAAATTGATATTCACAAAGAATATGGCGGTGTATTCCCCATGCTAGCAAAGCGCGAGCATATAAAAAATCTGCCAATACTTTATGAGAAAATTCTGCAAGAAGCACGTACTTCTGAAAAGCAAATAGGTAAAATTGCTGTAACCAGAGGCCCTGGACTTGAGCCTGCACTTTGGACAGGTATACTTTTTGCACAGGAACTAGGAAAAAAGCTAGGTATTCCAGTTATACCTATAAACCACATGGAGGGGCATATACTAGGATCATTACTATCAAAATCAGAATCGCATATTGAATTTCATAAACTTTTACCAGTTGAATTCCCCGCTCTTGCAGTACTTATCAGTGGTGGTCATACAGAGATTGTAAAAATGGAGAAAATTGGAGAATACAAAGTTCTTGGAGCAACAGTCGACGATGCTATCGGAGAAGCATTTGATAAAGTAGCTAGAATGCTTGGACTTACCTATCCAGGAGGTCCCGAAATATCAAAACTAGCTGAAAAAGCAAGAAAAAGTAATATTGAAAAGAAAATAAAACTACCAAGACCAATGTTGCACTCTAAGGATTTGAAATTTTCATTTTCGGGATTAAAGACAGCTGTGCTTTATACACTTAGAGAATTAGGTGATATTTCAGATGAGCAAAAGCTAGATTTGGCACGAGAATTTGAAGATGCAGTAACTGAGGTATTAATCTCAAAAACAAAAAGTGCAATAGAAGAAGAGGGCCCCAAAACGCTAATAATAGGTGGTGGAGTTATTGCGAATAAACATATAAGGTTAGCCTTTGAAAAGTTGGCCAATGAGCATTCTATAACTCTCTATATGCCTGTTAATGGGCTCTCTGGCGATAATGCCTTAATGATTACTATAGTTGGCGCAATAAAGCCCAGAGAAGGTTCTCTAGGCTTTAAGGCTGAAGGAAATTTGAGTCTCTAGTAAGCTAAAAATTAGTATCCAAATAACCACTTAATAAAGTTCCAGATTTTATTTGCAAAACCAGTATTTATTGTAGCTGCAGCTTGTGAATCTTTACCTGATAGACCTATTTCTGATGAGGATTCTTGTGTTGTTGTTGAACCTGTTGGACTTATATCGGTTGTAGTTCCTATTTCTTGATTTTCTTCTCTCTCTAGTTTTGCATTCTTAAATGCTGTTATGTCAGCTAGCTGAGCTGGAGTTAAATTGAATGTTGTCTTGCAATATATTTCGTTTATTTTATCCTTTGTTGTGTAATACACATAACCACTTGGCAATACCATTCCCCATGGAAAAAGAACTTCATTGGCATACTTTTCCTGAAAAACTTTCACTGCATTCAGTGTTTTTATATCGAATACTCCTGAAACATCAAGATCTAATTTTTCAATATTTTTAAGAAAACTTTGAAGCTTAGTTACTTGAGCTGAATTGTTTTGATCACCAAACCTTAAGTATGAAGATATATAATTACATGAAGTTGCTGTAAATATAGGTGTTGAGGTTGCAATTACTGGGATAGGAAATATTGAACGACCACCAGACGAACCAGATGAACCGCCAGAAGAAGGAGTGATTACTGGAATTATGATTGGAGTAGTTGTAGCGACGACATCATCATCACCATTTAAACCAATTACTATTGGTATAAGATCCTCACCTTCTTCTCCATTAGAGCCGATTCCTGTTGGTATTAAATCCTCACCTTCGATTGCGTTTGAGCTTGATGCATTTGGAATAATATTTTTACCTTCTTCTCCATTTGAGCCTTCGCCGACTACAATAACCTCTTCATCATTAAATCCAGATCCTGTAGGAATTAGGATTATTGATTCAACGAAATCACTTGGGAGAGCAGTACCAGCTTTTGCATTGGTTATTTTTGTATATGCAAAAAGTACAAGTAAAATCACTGCTAAAATAATTGATATCTTTATATTTATTTGACTTTTCATTGTAATTATTTATTAATATTCATATTAAACCTTGTTCCTCCTCAATCTTTTGATATTTGCACACTATCATGTTCATCACTGAATGTCAATCAAAATTGTACATCAAAATAGGTTATTTAAAGAATAGTGTGATTGATAATAAAAAAACTCAGTTCTGCAACCTGCAGAGACTGAGTTTGAATTTCTCATGGTTGGCCTTTTATTCAGGCCCATTTTCAACCATGAGAATTGGGGGGTTGTTGCCCCCAACTTGGCCAGCATATAGAGGCGGTGTAGGAGCTGTCTCCCTTACCTTGTAGTATGCTTGAAATCCGACTTCTGTGGGATCTATAAGCACACCTTCAGGTCCCTCAGAGACACTGACCCACGGAACACCAAGTGTCCCCAGGATGGGTTTGCGCAACAACTCGTAGGTAAGTCCGAGGTGGCGCTGACCTTCTACCGTGACAACCATATTGGTCCCATTCCTTATCGGGGAATGCACGAAGGGTCTGCAGGTCATTTGATTTGTGACCCCTGCGACAACACTTCCATCCGCACCCTTCATGTAGAAGACCGCGACTGAAGCAAATGAACCACCATTCATCACCGTCTTGAAGTAGTTCAAATCCAGATTAATGGTTTCCCACGAATCTGCAAACCAACCTATCCTGATGGTACCAATAAGTCGATTGATCGGATGTGTGGCGACACTTTCACCATTGTGGTAGCTCGCGACTATATTGCCGCTACTATCCCAGAGTTCGCCGCGGAGGGTGGTACTGAACTTGAGTGCTGCGCCACCGCTAGTATTGGTGGCCATGTTCCCCGAATATCCGAGGGTGTTTGCCGGATCAGTCGATCTCAGGGCAAAATAGACCGATGACGCCAAAAATGGCGAAGCCTGTTTCCAGTCAATTGCCCACGCAATACGGGACCCGTGCTCACCAGCAGACGCACCAGTCGCTGGAACAGCATCCCGGTATCTATTCGTGCTTCCGAATATAATTTGAGAGGCCCTCAATACATTCGGCAGATTGAGAGCCGCAGGATTGTGGGCAACATCAGTGTTGATGTAGCCCACCCTCCACCCCCCGCCGACATACCCATAAAGGTTCTGCAACGAGGTTGAGATGTTTGTCGAGTTTGCTGCCGGTACAATGAAGTACCCAGACCGTATTTCTGCGCCAATAACTGAGATCGCCATGGCCAGAAAAGCCAAGCAACCATTAATTTTCTTCATGTGTTTGTCTTTCTTCTGCTCTCCAACATAAAACATAATCAGGAATATAATCACAACAATAGGTCGGATTCATTCAGCCAGTCGAGGCTGTTTCCCTTAACGTCAAAGAGCAATTTACTCAAAAACCCTATCATAGAATAGGGGTACTTGTCAACATGTCAATAATAGCAATGATGAAAGTTTAAATATAAGGTATAATCATTCTATGAATTTAGAGATAGTGATTTATGCATTATTATCAGGCATATTGCCTGCCCTTTTATGGTTATGGTTTTGGCTTAAAGAGGATAATTTAGATCCTGAACCTAGAAAAATTATTGCTTTAACATTTATCGCTGGCATGCTTTCAGTAATAGTTGCATTGTTATTAGAAAAGTTTATATCAGATATATTTTCTGATGAATCAACTAGATATATTTTCTGGGCCGCAGCAGAGGAAATAGTAAAGCTAATAGCTGTTACAATATTTGCCTTTAATACAAAATACTTTGACGAACCAATTGATGCATTAATATATTGTATTACAGTTGCTATCGGATTTGCTGCATTAGAAAATGCATTATTCATATTTTCACATATTGATTCAGGAAATATTACAAAAGGTATTATTTCTGGAAATATGAGGTTCATTGGGGCAACACTAGTTCATGTTGTGTCTACGGCTTCAATTGGTTTTATGATCGGACTTTCTTACTATAAAGGCATAATTATTAAATCAATATCAATAACTATTGGAGTTATCCTCGCAATAACATTGCATAGTGCTTTTAATTTGTCTATAATTAGAGTAACGGAAGCTTCAGATACTCTAAAAATATTTAGCTGGGTATGGGGTGCGATAATTATTTTGTTGATTCTCTTTGAAGAAATAAAGATAATCAAACCAAAAGTAATAAAATAGTTTTAATAATTATAAATAATAAACATCTTTGAAAAACATGGCAAAAGAAAAAAAATCATTTTTTGAAAAATTAACTGGATCTGTAAGAATGGATAATTCCAAGCTTATTGCTGACGAAGAGGAAGAGCTTGCAAAAAATGAAACTGCCTGGACAGA